>JAUNIK010000106.1:3556-8361 GCA_030523505.1 Prevotellaceae bacterium
GGTTGCACTAAATTCCAGGTGAATAAATAAGGAGGGGAGAGATGGCAAGAATCAAACCATTCAAGGGGGTTCGTCCTCCAAAAGAACTCGTTGAGCAAGTAGAGTCGCGTCCTTACGATGTGCTCGAGTCAGAAGAGGCTCGCGTAGAGGCTGGCGACAATGAGAAGTCGCTCTATCATATCATTAAGCCTGAAATCAATTTCGAACCAGGAACATCGGAGTATGATCCAAAGGTCTATACTGAGGCAGCTCGCCAATTCCAGTTGTTCCAAGACAATGGTTGGCTGGTTCAGGATGAGAAGGAGCAGTATTATATCTATGCTCAGACTTCATGCCTTCCTGCTAACAACAATCAGGAAAAGACTCAGTATGGCCTCGTCATCGGTGCTTATTCTGAGGACTATAAGAACGGTGTCATCAAGAAGCATGAGCTTACTCGCCGTGATAAGGAAGAGGATCGCATGAAGCATGTCCGCGTGAACAATGCCAATATCGAACCAGTGTTCTTTGCTTATCCTGACAACGCTGTGCTCGATGCTCTCATTATGAAGTATGCGGCAACCGAACCAGAATATGACTTCATCGCACCAATAGATGGTTTCGGTCATAAGTTGTGGGTTGTTTCTGACGATGAGGACATCAAGACCATCACCGAAGAGTTTGCAAAGATGCCAGCCCTTTACATTGCTGACGGGCACCATCGTTCGGCAGCTGCTGCATTGGTTGGTTCTGAACGTGCGGAAAACAATCCAAACCATCGTGGTGATGAGGAGTACAACTATTTCATGGCTGTAGCATTCCAGGCTTCACAGTTGACAGTGCTCGACTATAACCGTGTGTTCAAAGACCTCAATGGTAACACTCCTGATGAATTCCTAGCAAAGATAGCCAATAACTTCGTTGTTGAGAAGAAGGGCGCCGACGAATATCGTCCACAGCATCAGCATGAGTTCTCGCTCTATCTTGAAGGCGAGTGGTATTCACTCACTGCCAAGGAAGGCACATACGATGAAAAGGATCCTATCGGAGTACTCGATGTAGATATCTCGTCACGCCTTATCCTTCAGGATATTCTCGAACTGGGCGACCTCCGTTCATCGCAACGTGTTGATTTCGTTGGTGGTCTTCGCGGTCTTGGTGAGTTGAAGCGTCGTGTTGACTCGGGCGAGATGAAGGCCGCTTTAGCACTCTACCCAGTATCGATGCAGCAGATTATGGACATCGCAGATTCTGGCAAGATCATGCCTCCAAAGGCTACATGGTTTGAGCCAAAGCTCCGTTCTGGTCTGGTAATTCATAAGTTGGACTAATAAAACTAGCCATTCTAGAATAACTAGTCAATATAGTAAAAACTGAATATTTTGGCAGATTCATATAAGACTATAAAAAACATAGGCGAAGGTTATTATACTGAAAAGCGTAGTAAGTTCTTCGCCTATGCTCATCATGTTGAATCACCCGAAGAGGTGAAGGAACTGCTTGCCGTGTATCGTAAGAAATACTACGATGCACGACACGTTTGTTGGGCATATCGATTAGGTCCGGCAGGCGAAGAGTTCCGCATGAATGATGATGGCGAACCATCGTCAACAGCCGGTAAACCGATTCATGGTCAGTTGGTAAGCCACGACCTTACGGATATTGTAGTGTTTGTCATACGCTATTACGGCGGAGTGAACCTCGGTACCAGCGGTCTTATTATTGCCTATCGCGAGGCCACCATCGATGCTTTGAACAATGTTGAGGTAGAAGAGCGGTTGGTAGAAACTGTCATTGAATACAGTTTTCCTTATGCTATGATGAATGGTGTCATGAAAGTTGTGAAGGATCTTAACCCGCGCATTGTGGATCAAGTCTTCGACAATACTTGCACCATAAAACTGGCAATCCGTGAGAGTATGGCCGAACAGCTGCAAAGCCGTCTCGACAAGCTCTCGTTTGAATAGAATAATATTCGATGGTATGACCAATCCTTGTATTAGGGTGATGGAATGCTGTCAGTAAATATAAAAAGAACAATGATAATTAAATCATCTGCTTTCACACTCTCGGCCCCAACTGTGTCGAAGTGTCCTAACGACAACAAACCTGAATATGCTTTCATCGGCAGAAGTAATGTTGGTAAGTCTTCGCTTATCAATATGCTCTGCAATCGCAAGGGTTTGGCTAAAACATCAGCAACTCCTGGTAAGACGCTGTTAATCAACCATTTCATTATCAATAACGAATGGTATCTTGTTGACCTTCCAGGCTATGGATTCGCCAAGAGAAGCAAGTCGGTGCAACAGCAGTTGGAGCAGATGATTTCATCGTATATCCTTCAGCGTAAGCAGTTGGTGAATGTGTTCGTTCTTATCGATATCCGTCACGAGCAGCAGAAGATTGACCGTGAGTTTATCGACTGGCTTGGTTTAAGCGGCATCCCATTCTCCATTGTATTCACTAAGGCCGACAAATTAGGTCCTGTGAAGGCTCGTGCTAATGCTGCAAAATGGATGAAACAGTTGGAAGACGGCTGGGAGGAGTTGCCTCCTTATTTCATCACAAGCAGTGAATCGCGCTTGGGTAAGGAAGAGGTATTGGAGTATATTGAGAAATTCCTTCCACAAGAATGACGCCATTCCTCGATGTACAGAATCTGACAAAGTCGTTCGGAGCGCAGGTGCTATTCCGCGATATTTGTTTCAGCGTTGGTGAAGGTCAGCGCGTTGGCCTTATTGCCAAAAACGGAACCGGTAAGTCAACCTTGATGAAAATCCTGATGGATGAAGAAGGCTATGACTCTGGCTCCATCATATATCGTCGTGACATAAAAATCGGTTTCCTTACCCAGACTCCAGTATCTGATCCAGAGGAAAGTGTGCTTGATGCATGCTTCAACCATAGGGGTGATGAGGAGAAAATACTGAAAGCCAAGCAGATTCTCACACAGTTGAAGATTTCCAATCTCGACCAGCCGATGGGACAACTATCCGGAGGTCAGCAGAAGCGAGTTGCTCTGGCTAATGTACTTATTACGGAGCCGGACTTCCTGATGCTTGATGAGCCTACCAACCACCTTGATCTTGATATGATTATTTGGCTTGAAGGATTCCTGCAGCGTGGCAATAAGACTCTCCTGATGGTTACACACGATCGATATTTCCTGGATCGTGTCTGCGATACCATTCTTGAATTAGACCAGCAGAAGATTTTCTCATATAAGGGCAACTACGCCTATTATCTCGAAAAGCGACAGGAACGACTCGATGCTCAGCGAGCAGAGATAATGCGTGCTAACAACCTCTATCGCAGAGAGTTGGAATGGATGCGTCGCCAGCCACAGGCTCGTGGTCATAAAGCGAAATATCGTGAGGATGCTTTCTATGAGTTGGAGCGTGTTGCCAAGCAGCGTATTGAAGAGCGCCAGATGCGACTCAAGGCTTCGAAGGTTTATATTGGAAGTAAGATTTTTGAGTGTCAGTATGTTTCGAAAGCTTTCGAAGGCAATGATATCCATCCGGAACCAAAGGTTATTCTGAAAGATTTCTATTACAACTTTGCTCGCTTTGAGAAGATGGGTGTTGTAGGAAATAATGGTACCGGAAAGTCAACATTCATTAAGATGCTTCTTGGCATGGTGGCTCCTGATAGCGGAAGGTTTGATATCGGTGAAACCGTGAATTTTGGTTACTTCTCACAGGAAGGATTACAATTTGACGAGCAGCAGAAGGTCATAGATGTTATTACCGATATTGCTGACTATATAGACCTTGGTGGTGGTCGCCACATGAATGCATCGCAGTTCTTGCAGTACTTCCTGTTTACCCCAGAACAGCAGCACAATTATGTGTACAAACTATCCGGTGGTGAACGACGCAAGTTGTATCTGTGTACTGTACTGATGCGAAATCCTAATTTCCTCATTCTTGATGAGCCTACCAACGACCTTGATATCCAGACTCTTCAGGTATTGGAGGAGTATCTGCAGGATTTCCCAGGATGCGTCATCGTTGTGAGTCACGACCGTTATTTCATGGATAAGGTTGTTGACCATTTGTTGGTATTCCATGGTGAGGGCGAAATCAAGGACTTCCCTGGTAACTACACTCAATATCGTGAGGTTGCTGCTATGGAAACGAAGGCTCAGGCACAGCAGAAAGCATCTTCAAAAGAAGCGGAACAGCCTAAGAAGGACTATCATAACGACACTCGCCGCCGTCTCACATATAAGGAAAAAATGGAACTCCAGCAGTTGGAGAAGGACATCGAGAAACTGGAAAGTGAGAAGGCAGAAATAGAAGAAGCTCTTTGTAGTGGTACGCTCTCTGTCGATGAACTGACAAAGAAGAGCATACGATTACCACAGCTCAACGAAGAACTTGATGAAAAATCAATGCGATGGCTTGAACTAAGCGAATTTGCTTAATTCTCGTCAACGCCAAGGCCGAACAGCGCGAAATCAGCTTTTGTTGGGTCTTCAGGAAAAATCTCCTTCAGTTTGGCGGTCAGTTTGATTGCTGTTGCCATCGATCCGCACCTGCTTTCAATGAGTCCCATCTTCTGGGCCTCTTGAAGCACGTGTGTGTCCATTGGCATGATAAGAGTTCTCTTGTCAATCTGTGATGCCCACAAACCAAGGTCAACGGCCGAATTGTCGCGTACCATCCAGCGCATAAACATACAGACACGCTTACAAGCTGAAGAGGTGTTCTTCGGAATCAGATCGGAAGCTCCTTTCTGTGCAAAATAGTTTGTTATGAGTTTCAAAGCGCCAATACAAGTCGTGATGTTTTCCTTCACCATCATCTCACCCAACGAACCAT
>JAUNIK010000107.1 GCA_030523505.1 Prevotellaceae bacterium
CAGGTTATCAATGATATTCGGTTAAACACAGGGTTTTACTAGTGAGCCAAAATTTGTATTCATGATTTCGGTCATGCTGTTGTCATGTGCAGTATCACATGCTGAAGAGTTTACTTTTAAATATGGTTCTGAAATGAACGCTCATTGGGGTGATGCATCGACATACACTCCTTACATCGCGTTGCCTGCCGAGTTGACAGCACCTTATGCCGGGGCTTCCATAAAGAAGGTTCGCATTGGTCTCAACGCTCCAGCAAGAAACGTATATGTGTATGTCAAGAACGATGCTCACGACGATATGTCTATCTACAAGAAGAAAATCGGTGAACTGGCATCGGGCTGGAACGAGATTGAACTCGACGAACCTGTTGTCATCGAGGCCGGTGTGGATTTGGCTATCGGCTACAAGGCCACCTTTGAATCGACAGGAGGTATTGGTTACTCAACGGAGTCGTTTCCTAATGCCGCAATGATCTATCAGAACGCCAACACCAGTTGGGTGTCGCTGACAGGTTCTCTGTCGATAGAGGCTGTGCTGGAGGGTGAGAGCCTTCCAAAGAACGAGCTGAGACTGAGCGGCGTGGCTGATTTCAAGGCTCCATTAGCGTCGGAGATGACCACCATCACATCGAAGGTTCGTAATGGTGGTACTGCAACCGTGACTTCATTCGAGATTAAGTATAGCGTTAGCGATAGCGATAGCGAAAGAGATAGCGAAAGCGGAAGCAAGACTGTGGAATGCGACATCGCTCCTAATGAGTATGCTGAGTTCTCGTTTGATGTGCCATCGTCAGAGCCTGGTCAGTATATCGTAAGTTGCACTATCACCAGTGTGAACGGTGTTGCCGATGAATATGCAGGCAACAACTCTTTCACCACGAAGATGACTGTGCTCAACCCAGAGTTTGCACGCGTGGCAGTGTGCGAGGAGGGTACAGGACTGTGGTGTGGCTGGTGTCCACGAGGCATGGTGGGTATGGAACTCATGAAAGAGCAGCATCCTAACAACTTCCTTGCCGTGAGCATTCACGGTAACGATGTCATGGAGATACCTGCGGAACTTCCACACAGCTACCGACCAATACTCGACCAGATGGAGGGATTCCCTACCTGTCTGATGAGTCGCCGAACAAAAGGTGATCCTTTCAGCGGCATTGCCCACATGTATAACACCACAATGATGTCGGAGTCGCCAATGAACATCAGTGGCACTGCTGAGTGGAACGAGGACAAGACTGCCATCAACATCACTGCGGAGATAACAGCAAATCCGAACATCACCGTTGCCACCACCCCAGAGCTATACAACATCGCTTATATCCTTGTAGAGGACGGCATCACCGGTTATACGCAGACAAACTACTACGGTGACGGAAAGAACGGCTATATGTATGGTTGGGAAGAGAAGAGCGAACATACACGCGATGTTGTGTTCAACGATGTGGCACGCGGTATCTTCCCTGATGCTTACGGCATGCAACTCCCTACCCTCTTGGGAACAGGGGAGCCTACCACAGTGCATTACACCCTTACCCTGCCTGTTTACGAGGGTGAGAAAAACTACGACATAAAGAATAAGGATAACGTGCGCGTTGTGGGAATAATCCTCAACAACGGCACCAACTATATCGAGACTGCGTTCTGCGCTTCGCCAAACGGTCAGGACACCAGCATCTCCTCGCTCTCCACACTCCACTCTTCCAACGTCACCATCTATGATGCTTATGGTCGCGTAGTCACCTCGTTAGACAAGTCTGGAATATATATCATTAAGAACGGAACAGAAACAAAGAAAATATACATTAAATAATTCACTAATTAATAAAATTCAACTTATGAAAAAAACTTTATCTCTTTTCTTCCTGTTGATGATGGGCATGACAATGTTCGCCCAGACATCAATGGAGACAGCATTGGATTTGGTGAAGGGTACAAACTCTTACACCAATCCTGACTATGTAGAAGGCAGCTGGGCCACAAACGAAGCGTGGTTCAAGCACACAACAACCGAGGGCGAACTCGTTTCCCTCAGTAACTTCGCACTCAACGAGTACGGTTTCGCAGCCGTGACCGTGAGCTGTTCAACAGACGGCACATGGAACACTCAGGTGTCATCAACAAAAAGCGGCGATGCTGATGTGTTCGCTCTTGAGGGCAACACAACCTATTATTTCAAGGCTACAAGCTATTACCTCGCTACATTGTCGTTCGATGCAGACTGGGAATCAGCACCATACCTCGGTCATGGTAAGACTGCCGACGATGCTTTCGACCTCGTTCTCGGCGAGGAGTTGGTAAACCTTCCTTGCTACAAGAACGGTTACAATGCAACCTACACCTATGTAAAGGTGACTGCAGGCGAGGGTAACGCTATCCGCTTGAATGTTTCTTCATGTGTGAGCGAGGCAAGACTTGTTGACGCAGAAAGCAACAACATCATGACTCTCTTCGTGGCAACAACAGAAAACGGCAAAGAGGTGATTGTGCCAAACACTCAACCAGGCCAGACATATTATGTAGGTTTGAAGAGCGACAGCTACTTCAATGCATCGGCTACTATGGACACACTCGTTCCTGGTATAACTTCGTTCTTCCCATTCGAGCTCAACGGCACCACTGGTACAATCCCTGCAGCAGCAGGCGAATACTGGTATGCACTGCCAGCACAGGAGGGTATAGCTTACGTTGAAGGTAACGGCATCACCCTCGGTGGCGGTTCTGCACAGGTAATCCCTGCAAACAGCCCTGACTATGCACAGGCTACATCACCTGACTGCATCCATGTGCGTTGCTCTATCTACACCTACGCTACATACCTTGTGAAGATTGTCAAGGGTGAGGACACAGCAGAGGAGCAGACATTCACTGCCTTTATCGAGCAGAACGCTGGTGACGACTCTGACCATCCTATCGTGATCACCGACAACACTGCTGAGGTTCCTGCATGGTATGGTAACACAACATACTTCTACCAGTTCACAACTCCTGAGACAGACGCTGACTTCGTTGATGTCACTGTAGAACCAGCAATGGAGAATGACGGTTCGAAAATCCTTGTAATGAGCGGTTACACAACACTCGCTCAGGGTAAGACCGTTCACGCAGAGGTAACTCCTGGCACCACCTACACTCTCAGAGTGGACAACGCTGAGGGCAAGCCTGTGACACTGTCACTCGCATTCACAGCAGCCGAGCCAGGTGAGGTTATCGGCAACCCTATCGTTGTGACAAAGGCAACAATGTCGCAGGAGGCAGAGTGCACACGTTTCTATTCAGTTACTGGTACAAAGAACGGTTGGTTGAGAGTAACTGCTAACAATGCAACTATCACTTTCCCTCGTGACAACAGCACATGGAACGACCGTAAGGCTGTTGAGGTGAACAACGGTATGAAGACAAAGATCACCGAGGGTGAGACAGTTATTGTGAAGGTTGTTACCACACAGAAGACAAACATCGCTTTCGCTCAGCTCGACTTCGAGGCTGGTGAGGATATTTCAAACCCACTCCACTGCGGTGGCGTTGTTGCAGCAGGACAGACCATTGGCGAGATGTACTATGCTTACACCGTAGAGAATACAGGCAAGCTCCATATCTACACTGACCTTCCTATGAATGAGTGGGCTGACGACTACAGCTCACAGACAAATGTATGGTACATCGACGAGAACGGCTATGAGGTAAGTATCGCTGACTGGATGACAAATTCATTCGACACTACAATCCCTGTAAAGGCTGGTCAGGAAGTTATTGTTCATATCAATTCTGTAAAAGAGCACAGCGAGGCACTGCTCCACTTCGAAGAGCAGGAGGCACAGCCTGGTGACACTCAGGAAACAGCAATCGACCTCTTCGTAGGCGACAACATCGCTCCACGCAGCGCTACAACAAGCAACCCACTCTGGTATAAGTTCAATACTACCGAGGGCAGCGAACTTAAAATCTCTTCAGCTCCTGGCTACTATCAGTTCAGCGAAATCTACGCTGAGGGTTCAAACGAGGTTATCTCACAGTGGAACCCAGACGCAGAAGGTGCTTACACAACATACTGCACAGCTCCAGCTACAGGCACTTACTATGTTAAGGTTTCTATCGCTGACGAGGGGAGGGTAATCAAGTTAGCAATGGCGATAGCAATGGCGTTATCTTCAACCTCGCTGGCCAGAAGGTTTCAAAGGCTGGTCGTGGTATCTACATCATCAACGGCAAGAAGGTCGTTTTGAAGTAAACTCGAACAAACTACAATTTCTATGAAGAAAACTTTTCTATGCTCTCTTGCTATTGCAGGAAGCATGTTCTTCCCTACAACCGCTTTGGCACAGCTCGCTGCTGTGACCAAGGCGGGAAATGCTCCTGCAGAAGTTACTGTCAGTGAGCAGCAGAACGAGAACGGCTTGCAGAAAGTCAATAGCAAGATGTTCAGCGAGCGTGCCGACAAGGCTGCAAAGCAGATGCGAAAGGCTCAGAAGCCTAACCGCATTCCTGCACTGCCATCATACGCCGACATGCCTCTGCTCTATGGTTACAATGCAAATGATGGATCATGGTTGACCGTTTCAAAACTCGGCGACCATATCTTCTCTTTCCACCCAGGTGAGATCATCACCTACAATGCTGAGACACCTGCTCTCAACATCGACACTCCAATGGCAGCATGCTATGCCAACGGTAATTTCTATTTCTTCGACTCTGCACTCATCGACGATGACAAGGTGGAGGCTGTAATCACCGGTTACAACGCTACAACATGGGAGAAGGTGCTTGAGACAACCCACATCGGCGACTACTCATGGGATTACTTCTTCCGTCAGGTTGCTGCCTACGATGCAGAGACTGGTCTCATCTACACCGTAACATGGGGTGACGGCAAGCCTCTCATGGCTATCAACCCTGTTACTCTTGAGACAAGGAAGATTGGTAAGACCGGCAACCTCTTTGCACAGGACCTTTTCTTTGTTGGTTCTGAGCTCTATATGATTGGTGACGGCACACCAGGCAGTCTCTACAAGGTGAACAAGGAGAACGGTTCTGCAACATTGGTTGGCACTATCGACCCAGGTCTGAGCGTATCGCCAATGGCACAGTCGGCAGTCACCGACCCATCAACAGGCATCACCTACTGGGCTGTATCCGACTACTACTCACTAGAATCGCAGCTCTGCACCTTCGACGTGAACTCGACAGACGACAACTTCGGATTGCAGACTATTGCCGACTTCCCTGGCGATGAGCATTTCCTCGGTCTTTACATTCCTTATGTAGTGGCTGACGCTCCTGGTGCAACAACCCAGAACAAGTTTGAGAACGGTGTTGTGTCATGTGTTGCTCCAACAAAGACATACTCTTCTGGCAATGACCTCACAGGCAATGTCACCGTTGTCATCACTATCGACGGCGTTGCTACTGAGAAGACTGCCGCTCCTGGTGCTGTTGTGACATACGAGACAGCTCTTGCTGATGGTGCACATGTAATCTCTATCATCGCCAAAAACGCACAGGGCAACGGTCCTGAGCGCCGTTTCTCGGCTTTCGTTGGTGAGGATCAGCCTGGCGTTGTCGAGAACCTCAGCTTCAACATCGGCGGCAATACCGCTCGTCTGTCTTGGACAAAACCTACAACATCCGTTCATGGCGGTCCGGTAGATGATGCAAAACTCAACTACACCATCGTGCGTTATCCTGACGAGGCTGTAGTGGCAACAGCTCTTACCGAGTGTTCATACACCGAGACAGTGCCTGAGTCACGCGACCACTACTCTTACGAGATTATCTCTTACGCAGGCGACATCAAGGGCTCTTCGGCATTCACAGAGGCTCTCCCTGGTGGTTCTATCTATCAGGTTCCTTTTACTGAGGATTTCCTCACTGCCGACGACTTCGCTACATTCAAGGTTATTGATGCAAACAATGACCAGCACACTTGGTCGTACACTGAGATCAGCCAGTGCGCAACTCTCCTTGGTAACGGTATAACAAATCCTGAGACTGGCTTCGTTGCTACAAACAACGACGACTACCTCATCTCTGCTCCTATCGAACTGAAGGCAGGCGTTGACTATCGTGTTGACTTCGACCTTACCCAGTTGGGCAACAATGAGAACCTGCGTATTCTTCTTGGCAAGACTCAGAACATCACTGGCGATGAGAAGCTTATCAAAGAGGAGTATATCCACTGGCAGGACTACTACACTATGACCTCTCTCTTCGATGTTGAGGAAGATGGTCTGTATCACCTCATCCTGCATTCCAACACCAAGGGCAACAGTTCTATCATGCATCTTGAGGATATCAAGATGACTATCGAGGGTACACATGCCGGTCCGGCTGCTGTTGAGAACCTCACAGCTACAGCTGGTGCCAAGGGTGCTATCGAGAACACTATCACATTCAACGCTCCTACAACTACCTACAAGGGTGAGGCTCTCGACAACCTGACAAAGATTGCTATCTTCAAGGGCGAGGACATGCGTCATCCTGTAGCAGTGTTCGACAACCCAGCGAAGGGTGCCGCTATCAGCTGGAACGACCCAGCACCTGAGGCTGGCGCACAGAACTTCAGCGTTGTGACATACAACGAGGCTGGTCAGGGTAAGACTGCTGTAGTGAAGAACTGGCTCGGTATTGATGTACCTGCCGCTCCTACATCTGTTCATGCTTACCAGAACGCTGACTTTACTGCAGCCTTCACATGGGATGCTGTAACTGAGGTGGGTGCTCATGGTGGATATGTTGACACTTCAGCAGTGAAGTATCGCGTGATGAAGTACAACAGCATGGACTGGTCGAATCCTTGGCCTGTCAGTGTTGACAACATTGATGGCACAGAGGCTGTCGATGGTAGCGTGGTGGCTTGGGATAGCGACAAGTATCCTTATCAGAAGGTCTATAACTTCTGCATTGCTGCTTTCAACGAACTGGGACAGTCGGAGGCTACTCAGACTCATGTGACTATCGGTCACCCATACAGCCAGCCATATACAGAGTCGTTCAAGGGTGGCACAAACTCAACCACTCCATTCACTCTCTATGCTGACTCGTATTACTATGCATGGGATGTTGTTACAGGCGACGGTCTCTCCGTAAAGCCTTACGACAACGACGGCGGTATGCTGCAGTTCACATACATCCAGCCAGAATCGAACACACAATATATAGAAGGTCCACGCGTGTACGTGAAGGATAGCGACAACTCTGAACTGTCATTCTATATGTGGCACGGTTTCGAGGCAGAGGAAGACGAGGCAAAGCTCATCGTTCTCATCAACCCTGACGACAAGGGATTTGAGGTGGCTGGTGAGTTCGACTACAACATCGGCTTCAAGGGCTGGGCTCGCCACTCGGTGAAGCTCCCTGCAAATACCAACAACATCACTTACGCTTTCTCAGCTGATGCTATTGATGCTTCTGCTTCTATCTTCGTTGACAAGATTACTGTTGAGCAGGGTGTTGCAGAGTCAATGGTTCTCGCTGGTTTCTCTGCTCCAAAGCGTGTGCAGAACGGCAGCAACATCAAGGTGAACGTTGCTGTTTCGAACTATGGTCAGAACACCACTGGCGACTACACCGTCACACTGACACGCAATGGTGAGGCGTTCGACACATTCAGCGGTTCTGCCCTCAAGCAGAACGCAGTGAAGAACATTGCATTCAACATTCCTACAACTATCGCTGACGCAACAAAGACCTACACCTTGGCAGCAGAACTGACATACGCTGCCGACAGCAAGACCGACGACAACAAGTCGGAGGATGTTCAGGTTTACGTAGCAGGTGTTCCTTATCCAAGCGTTACTGACCTCGCTGGTGAAACAGCCGAAGACGGTAAGGTGACACTCACATGGACAAAGCCTAACGCATTGTTCAACGATGACATCTGCGATGATATCGAGGATTATGAGGACTTCATCATCGAAGGTATCGGTGACTGGACTACTTACGATGGCGATGGTAACATACCTGTTTATTTCGGTGGTCCGGAGATTCCAAACTGTTTCGAGCCTCAGGCTTGGCAGGTATGGAGCCCAGAACCTGCTGGCTTCAGCACTGAGCGCTTTGATGTGCTGACAGCTCACTCTGGCAATAAGTATCTGGCTAGTTGGGCTTCGTCGGATGGTGTTTCTGAAATGCTTGAAAACGATGACTGGCTCATTTCTTGTGATGTTCTGGGTGGTACCGACGTGAGCTTCTGGGCTCGTAACCCTATCGAGGGTGCTGCTCCTGAGGTTATCGAGGTTCTCTACTCTACAACGGATAATGATCCAACAAGTTTCGAGGTGATTGATTGCATCAGCATCGAGGGTACTACTG
>JAUNIK010000108.1:0-4269 GCA_030523505.1 Prevotellaceae bacterium
CGAAGAAGTTGTTAATGCTAGTGCAAAGATACTAATTTTACAGCAATTCACAACGTTCGCTCGTTGCTCGTTCGTCCGTCCTCGGTTGTTAATGCTAGTGCAAAGATACTAATTTTACAGTAATTCACAACTGGGGGCACGGCGGGGGGAAGAAAGCCGGAGTTGTTAATGCTAGTGCAAAGATACTAATTTTACAGCAATTCACAACTTAGAGTTATCACTTATTATCAATGGTGAGTTGTTAATGCTAGTGCAAAGATACTAATTTTACAGCAATTCTCGAGTGCAGCCGAGGATCTGCCAGGTCAACTGGTAGGGTAGGGGGTGTTGGGCTTACATTATTACGCTAATACGAGGTTGAAGTCGGTGGCGAACTTGCTCAATGAGGCGTTCTCGGCTTTCAGACGGGCGAGAATCTCGGTCTTCGTAGGGATTGGCTTGAACTCTGATGGTTCGGCAAGACGGTAGCTGACCGTGATGTCCTGATTGTTGAGATGACGACGCAGGGTGGCGAGGATTCGTTTCTGCTGCTGCATGACGAGTTCCATGAGATTGCTGTTCTCGAAGAGTACCTCGATGTTTGGAAAATCGACAATCTGTGGCTGGACATTCTTCATACGACTGGCGAGACTCTTCATCTCAGGGATGAGCTGCATACGGTTGCACATTGCCAACCACTGCAGGTCGAGTAACTCCTGGGTGAAATGACTGCTCAGAACATTGCTGTTGTCTGTGTCTTCCTTGTCGGCTGGGTCTTCGGCTGGTTTCTGCTGCTCTTGCTGTTTCTTCAAACCGGCAAAGGTGAAACCGAGGGAACCGAGTTTAGGGGTAAGCCCCCCAGCCCCCAAAGGGGGAGTGGAAGACGAAGAAGAAGACGAAGACGGAGTTGAGGTGTTTGGGGATACGGGTTGTGGGCCGGAGGTGGTGACCTCTGGCTTAGTAGCGGCTGGCGCAGTCGTGGCCACCTGTGATGCCACTTTCGATGACTGTGCCTTGCGTACTATGTTGCGGAACAGGGATTTTAATCTTTTAGGGCTGCGCCCGGCACTTGGGGCGTCAGCGTCGTCAGGCTGGGTGATCTGGGCTACCTGGATGAGGGTGAGCTCAACGAGGAGTCGCTTGTTGGACGACTGACGATAGTTGATATCGCACTGGTTGAGGTAGCGCAATGCCTGATAGAGGAACACTGGTGGGCATTTCTGTGCCTGTGCCACATATCTGTCGCGCTGCTGCTGACTGACTTCGAGGAGCGAGACGGTCTGTGGGTCTTTTGCCATCATCACATTGCGGATGTGTGAGGCGAGACCGGTGGATACGTTGGCAGCATCGAAACCGCGTGACAACACCTTATTTAATAATAGCATGATGTCGCTGACCTTGTTCTCGAGGGCGAGGTCCACCATACGGAAATAGTTGTCGGAGTCGAGCACATTGAGGTCCTCGATGACTTTGTCGTAGGTGATATTGCCCTGACAGTAGCTTGCTGCCTGGTCGAAGATGGAGAGTGCGTCGCGCATACCTCCATCGGCTTTCTCGGCGATGACGGCGAGTGCTTCTTCCTCGTAGGTGTAGCCTTCCTTCTGGGCTACCATCTTGAGGTGGTTGATGGTGTTCTGCACGTTCATTCGCTCGAAGTCGTAGATCTGACAACGGGAGATGATTGTTGGGAGGAGCTTGTGCTTCTCGGTGGTGGCGAGGATGAAGACTACATGTGCCGGTGGTTCCTCGAGGGTTTTGAGGAATGCGTTGAAGGCGGCTGTTGAGAGCATGTGAACCTCGTCGATGATGAACACCTTGTAGCGTCCCACCTGTGGAGGGATGCGTGTCTGTTCCATCAGTGTCTTGATATCCTCGACGGAGTTGTTGCTGGCGGCATCGAGTTCGAAGATGTTGTATGAACGCTGCTCTTCGAACGAACGGCAGCTCTCGCACTGTCCGCAGGCTTCGCCGTCGGCGGTAGGTGTCTGACAGTTGATGGCGCGTGCGAAGATTCGGGCGCAGGTGGTCTTGCCGACGCCTCGTGGTCCGCAGAAGAGGTAGGCATGGGCGAGTTTACCGGTGGTGACGGCATTCTTGAGGGTGGTGGTGAGCGAGTGCTGGCCTACCACGGAGTCGAATGTCATCGGGCGGTACTTGCGTGCTGAAACGATATATTCCATAGTGATGTATAGGGCAAAAATGCCCGGGGATATTGATTGTTCGTATATGCTACGGCAAAATTACGAAAAAAAAACGAAAAATAACGATAAAAGATGAAAAATGATTTCCTGATAATCTCCACTTCGTGGTTGTATTGCCAATGGGAGTGCTTTTGCAAACAAGTTTGCCGCCCCCTCCCATGTGCCAATACGCTGCCTCTGATGAGTCAGCTGAGATTATCAGTAAATTAAAATGGCTGTCGCAGCAAAATATTTAAAAATCTGTTCACGCGCCGCTATCCCCGCACTGATGCAGTTCCCCCGGATGGTCTCCCTCCCATCACGGGGAGGGCTGGGGAGGGGTCTCCTTCTTCCTTAAAATTTGCTAATTATTTATGGGGATGTTGGATTGAAACGCAAAAAATCGTAATTTTGCAGAAAATATATCATACGAATGGCAAAACTCGAACGTTTTCTTGATGTTATCGGACATTACAAGTATCTCATCACTTTTGTGGTGGGCTTCTCTATCATTCTCTTCCTCGGAGAAAACAGCGTCATGAACCTTCTCAAACTGAAAATGCAGAAGGAAGACTTGCAGGAGGAGATTGACCGATACAATGCTCAGGAGGCACAATCGAAGAAGTCGCTGGAGGAGTTGAAGACAAATCCGGATGCTGTGGAGAAGGTGGCTCGCGAGCGTTACTTCATGAAGAAAGCCGACGAGGATGTGTTTGTGTTTAGTACTGATAAGAACGATGCAGAATAACGATTTCAGAGAATTGAATAATACGCAGTCTATGCTCTTTGCCGTCGGCGGTGTGCTGATGGTGGTGGGAATAGGCTGTTTTGTGTTTATGTTCCAGCAGCAGATCGCTGGATGTGTGTTCCTCGTGGGAGCAGTGCTCTTCGCGCTCATGCAGTGCATGCAGGTGTATTTAGGAAAGGATCGCACGTTGCGACGACTGAAGAGCATCATGAACCTTGCCGACCTGCTGTTTGTGCTCACTGGTGTGCTGATGATCGACACTGCGATTACCAACGCTGCACAGGCTGACCCGATTCATGCGCACAGATTCCTCAGTCAGATGTTCACCAACTGGACCACTTATATCGAGTGTGTGTATAACAAATGGATTGTGCTGCTTTTCATTGCTGTGACTCTTGAGGTGTACACAACACACCGAATTTCGCACGAACTGGCCAAAAATACGCCAAAGAACAAGCCTGAAAACTAAAAAAACATTAAAGCCGAGGGCTTTTCTTTTAAATACATTAAATTTATTTCGGCAGTTCGCGGTTGTGTATTACCTTTGTTCTGCTAACGAAACGGTTATGAAGAAATTATATACATTACTACTTACAATCGGTGCATTTCTCACCCTCACATCATGCATGAGTTCATATAATGTGCAGGGTTCTTCGAATGTATCAAATCTCGACGGAAGAAAACTTTATCTGAAGGTGCTCAAGGACAGCGAGTTCAAGAATATCGACTCTTGCGATGTTGTGCACGGACAGTTCTCATTCCATGGTTCTCTTGACAGTGTACGCCTTGCAAACATCTTCATGGAGGATGTTCAGCTGATGCCAGTGGTGCTTGAGCCAGGTGATATCGTTGTGAAGATGGACGACAACCAGATGGATGCTTCGGGTACTGATATGAACGAGAAACTCTTCGCATTCCTTAAGAAATACAACCAGGTGCTCGGTGAGCAGGCCGACCTCGTGCATCGTCACGACCAGGCTATCATGGAGGGTGCCGACATGGAGGCAACAATCCGCGAGTTGCAGGATGAGGACCTCAGGCTGACTGCTGCCCAGGATTCGCTCGTGACAAGCTTCGTTCGCGAGAACTACGACAACGTGCTCGGCCCTGGTGTGTTCTTCCTTGTCACCATCGGCTATCAGTATCCTGCCCTCACCCCATGGATTGAGGATATCATGAGCCGTGCCACTGACTATTTCAAGAACGATGCTTATGTGAAGGACTACTATGAGAAGGCTCAGCAGAACGAGCAGATCATGAACGGACTGCGTGACATCCCTGGTCAGTCGCCATACGTGCCATCAATGCCCGACATGACTGTGCCTGATGCAGCACCAGCACCAACACCAAATCAGTTGGCTG
>JAUNIK010000108.1:4279-8287 GCA_030523505.1 Prevotellaceae bacterium
TTGACAATTGATAATCCCCAATCCTTCCCCTTCTTCTGCCCTGACGAGCGAAGCGGCAAAGCCGAGCGAGGGGGCAGGGGGCTTGAAATATATGAGAATACTGATAACAGGCGGTACCATCGTCAATGAAGGACGCTCTTTCCGAGGTTCGGTAATCATTGAGAACGACCGCATAGCAGAAATCACTGAATCGCAAGATACACCCCGTGGCACCTTCGACACGACCGTTGATGCCACGGGGTGCTACGTACTTCCAGGCGTCATCGACTCGCATGTACACTTCCGCGAGCCAGGCATGACACATAAGGCCGACATCGATACCGAGAGCCGCGCAGCAGCCTTCGGCGGTGTGACGAGTTACTTCGAAATGCCGAACACCAATCCGCAGACCACCAGTCAGGAGGCCCTCGACGCAAAGTTTGCTCTGGCAAAGGAGAAGAGTCATGTGAACTACTCGTTCTTCCCTGGTGCCACCAACGACAACGGGGAGTTCCTACGCCAACTCGATGTGCATAGAGTGCCGGGAATAAAACTCTTCATGGGTTCATCAACAGGTAACATGCTCGTTGACAAAGCAGAGGCTCTCGACACCGTCTTCGCCCTTGCTGCCGAGAAACAGCTGCCACTGATGGCACACTGCGAGGATACGGAGATAATAAACCGCAATATGGCGGCGGTGAAGGCGCAGACAGCCACCGACGATCCTGATGTGACGCTCCACCCACAGATTCGCAGCGTGGAGGCATGCTATGAGTCGTCGAAACTGGGCGTTGAACTGGCACATAAGCACAACACCCATTTCCATATCGCGCATATCACAACAGCCAAGGAACTCGAGCTCATCGGCGAGAATGTCACTGCCGAGGTGTGTGTGGCACATCTGATGTTTGCCGATGACGACTATAACAGTCTTGGTACAAAGATAAAATGCAACCCTGCGGTGAAGACTGTCGATGACCGACAGGCACTCCGTGAATATATAGCCACAGCGATGGCACACGATAGTGCAACGGTCTCTACCGACCATGCTCCGCACACCCTCGCCGAGAAACAAGGCGGTGCGGCGAAAGCCGTGTCGGGAATGCCGATGGTGCAGTTCTCGCTGCCGGCGATGCTCACATTAGCCTCACCCCCAGCGGGAGAATGCCGGGCGGTAGAGCAGGTGGTACAGCTGATGTGCCACAATCAAGCACGACTGTTCGGTGTTGATGACCGCGGATTTATCCGAAAAGGCTACAAGGCTGATATAGTGATTGTAAGACACGAACCGTGGACCGTCACACAGGACTGCATCCAGAGCAAATGCGGATGGAGCCCACTCGAAGGACGACAGCTTGAATGGAAGGTGGAGCAGACCATCTGCAACGGACACCTTATATATAATAGAGGAGAGTTTGACGATGAGTACAGAGGTGAAGAGATTTCATTTAGAAATAGCTGAACTCCGTGAACGCATCGACTGGAACTACTTCTTCTGGGCATGGGGACTCGGCAGTCAGGACGCAACGAGCGAGGCGTGCCAATCGCTGAAAGCCGAAGCCGAGGCGATGCTGAAAGAGTGGGAGGGAAGTTGCTCATGCAAGGCTCTCCTGATGCGCACTCCGGCAAACAGCGATGGTGATGACATCCTCATAGGCGACAACCTCGAACTGCGATTGCCGATGCTTCGTCAGCAGAAAGTGCAGGAAGCGGGAAAACCGTTGCTCTCGATGGCCGACTTCGTGCGACCGCAGGATCAGGGCGTCAGAGACGAGATAGGACTGTTCTGCACCACCGTCGATGCCGCGATAGAATACTACGAGGACGATCCCTACCTGAGGATGATGGCACAGACGCTTGCCGACAGGCTTGCCGAAGCTACAGCCGAGAGGATAAACGATGAGATGCCCGGCATCCGGCCTGCTGTGGGATATCCGATGATGCCCGATATGAGCATGAACTTCGTGCTCGACAGCATCCTCGACATGAAACAGATAGGAATAACGCTCACCACCTCGGGAATGATGCAGCCCCACGCTTCGGTGTCGGGAATGATTCTGCCAAACCCGGGAGCAGTGTATTTCAATATCGGTGCTATCGGCGATGATCAGTTGGAAGACTACGCCCAGCGCCGTGGGATGAGCCTAGAAGAGATACGACGATTCGTGAGGAAGTAAAACCCATTAATTCTTTGATTAGGATTTGAAACGCTTTATTTATAGAACATACCAATTGCTGTTTGTACTGCCAGTGGGACTGCTGGCTACATTCATTACCGCCATCGTCACCATCGTGGGCTGCGCCCTCGGTGGACAGCGTGTCTGGGGCTACTACCCAGGAAAATGGTGGTCGTGGTTGCTTGTACGCCTGTTCCTGTTGCCAGTGACAGTAGAGGGCCGCGAGAAGATTGTCGATGGTCAGAGTTACATCTTCTGCCCAAACCATCAGGGAGCGTTCGACATCTTCCTGACCTACGGATTCCTCGGACGCAACTTCAAATGGGTGATGAAAGCCTCGTTGCGTAATGCCCCGTTCATCGGCAAGGCATGCGAGTCGGCAGGGTTTATATTCGTTGACAACCGTAATCCGAAGAAGATACAGAAGAGCATTGATCAGGCTCGTCACACACTGAAAGACGGCATGTCGGTGGTGGTGTTCCCAGAGGGACGCCGCTCGTGGACAGGCGAGATGGGCGAATATAAGCGTGGAGCTTTCCTGTTGGCAGATGAGTTGCAGTTGCCGGTGGTGCCAGTCACCATCAACGGCACATTCAAGGTGATGCCTCGTTATCGCGACTTCCACTTTGTGGAGTGGCATCCACTGCGTCTCACCATCCATGAACCGATAAACCCAATAGGCCAAGGCGCCGAAAACCTGAAATATATCTGTGATAAGAGCCGCGAAGCAACAGCGTCGAAGTTGGAAAAATAAAAAAACGAATTATGTCAGATTGTATTGTAATCATTCCTACTTATAACGAGAAGGAGAATATAGAGAAAATCATCCGGGCGGTGTTCGGATTGGAGAAGGCGTTTGATATCCTCGTGATAGATGATGGTAGTCCTGATGGTACTGCGGCGATTGTGAAGAATCTCATCGCAACGGAGTTCAGCAACCGACTGCATATCCTCGAACGCTCAGGAAAGCTCGGTCTTGGAACAGCATATATCATGGGTTTCAAGTGGGCGTTGGAGCACGAATATGAGTATATCTTCGAGATGGACGCCGATTTCAGTCATGACCCTAACGACCTGCCACGACTCTATGCCGCTTGTCACGACGAAGGCTACGATGTGGCTATCGGTTCGCGATATGTCACTGGCGTGAATGTGGTGAACTGGCCTATCGGTAGAGTGCTGATGTCGTACTTCGCATCGAAATATGTGCGTATGGTGACTGGCTTCAAGGTGCACGACACAACAGCCGGATTCAAATGCTACAAGCGCAAGGTGCTCGAGACCATCGAACTGGACAAGATCCGCTTCAAGGGCTACGCCTTCCAGATTGAGATGAAATATACCGCGTATAAGATCGGTTTCAAGTTGAAGGAAGTCAGCGTGGTGTTCGTGAACCGTCGTGAGGGTACAAGCAAGATGTCAGGTGGCATCTTCGGCGAGGCATTCTTCGGAGTGATGCGACTCCGCCTGGACGGATGGTTCAGGAAGTATCCTAAGAAGTAGCCTCTCTACAGCCCCTCTCCGCCCCATGAAGGGGCACCTCCCCCGAGGGGGAGGACATAAATGCCTTGTAAAGCGGGATTGTTTACCAGGTTAGATACTAGATGTAAGTTTCTCATGTTGCCTGACGGCAAGAAATCTTAGCCCTCTAACGAGGGGAAATAAGAGCCCACTGCGTGGGGAAATAAATATTTCAAAGCGAAGCGCCATAAGATTTCCGGCTTTAAGCCGCCCAGATTTCTCGCGAAGCGACCGAATAATCAATACTTTAGCACTAGCGAAAGTTGAATTACTAGATAATTCTGAATGGAAATAAAAGATAGAAGAGAACTGTATGCGCTGTCACCGGGGG
>JAUNIK010000109.1:0-3113 GCA_030523505.1 Prevotellaceae bacterium
ATCTATACGATGTGATCATTATCGGCGGTGGAGTCACGGGAGCTGGAACAGCGCGTGACTGTGCAATGCGTGGCATGAAGGTTCTTCTTGTCGAGAAGGACGATTTTGCCAATGGTGCAACTGGCCGAAACCATGGTTTGTTGCATAGCGGTGCTCGCTATGCCGTTACCGACCGTGAGTCGGCTGAGGAGTGTATCCGTGAGAACATGACTCTCCGTAAGGTAGCTCGCCACTGTGTGGAAGAGACCGACGGATTGTTCATCACTCTCCCTGAGGACGACCTCGAATATCAGAAAACATTTGTGAATGCCTGCCAGGCTGCAGGTATCAGAGCCGACATCATCGATCCCAAGGAGGCTCTGCGTCTTGAGCCAGCAGCAAACCCAACGCTCATCGGTGCTGTCAGAATACCTGATGCAAGCATCGATCCATTCCGTTTGACAGCAGCAAACATCCTTGATGCTGAGCGTCACGGTGCAAAGGTGCTGAACTATCACGAGGTGACAAGCCTCATCATCAACCAGACTCGTGTTGAGGGTGTTACACTCCGCAACAACCGTACCGGCGAGGAGTTCGAGGTTCGCTCGAAACTCGTTATCAATGCAGCCGGCATCTGGGGAGCACTCATCGCACAGAAGGCCGACATCAAGATCAGCATGTTCCCAGCCAAAGGTTCGCTTCTTATCTACGGACACCGTGTTAACAACATGGTTATCAACCGTTGCCGCAAGCCTGCCAATGCCGATATTCTTGTGCCAGACGATGCAGTGTGCGTAATCGGTACTACTTCCGACCGTGTGCCTATCGAGACTGTCGATGATATGCGCGTCACCCCTGAAGAGGTAAAGGTACTCATGCAGGAAGGCGAGAAACTGGCTCCATCACTGGCAACAACCCGTATCATCCGTGCTTATGCAGGTGTACGTCCACTCGTGGCTTCTGATGATGACCCATCTGGCCGTACAATCTCGCGTGGTATCGTTTGTCTCGACCATGAGACTCGCGACGGTCTCTCGGGATTCATCACCATCACTGGTGGTAAGATGATGACCTACCGACTGATGGCTGAGATTGCTACCGACATGGCTTGCAAGAAACTGGGCATCGACAAGAAGTGCGAGACTGCAGTTAGGCCTCTCCCTGGTTCTGAGGAAATCACAGAATCGAGAATGGCTAATCCAAAGGCTTCGTTTGCACAGAAGGCAGCCGAAGGTCGCCACGGTACTCTCGTTACCGATATCAATGAGCACGATGCCAACGACAGCCGCTTGGTATGTGAGTGTGAGGGTGTTACCGTTGGTGAGATCAAATATGCCATCGACAAGCTGAATGTAAACAACCTCATCGACCTTCGCCGTCGTACTCGTGTTGGTATGGGTACATGCCAGAGCCAGCTCTGCGCTATCCGTGCGGCAAAACTCATGGCTGAACTGAAAAAGGAAAAGAATACAGAACAACTCCTCTCGGAATTCGTGGCAGAGCGCTGGAAGGGTGTTGCACCGATTGCATGGGGCGACACACTGCGTGAGGCTGAACTCCTGCAGATGGTTTATGGAAACACATTAAGAAAGAAAGGAGCAGAGAAATGAAATTTGATATAATTATAATTGGAGCCGGAGCAAGCGGACTCGAGAAAGGGATGGCGAAGTTGGCCGAGGGTAAGCGCGTAGCTATCGTCAGTGCCGGACGAAGCACCATCTCTATCCGCTATGCTGCCGAGGATATCATGGATTACGATGCACGACTGAAAGAAGGCGTGAAGAAAGAGTTCGAGCTCCGCAACGCTTTCCGTCGTAAGGGCGGTGTGCTGTTCGAAGGCGACGAGGTGATTGGTGCCAACGTTGCTGAGAAGAACGGTAAATGGGAGGTTGCAGGACTGACAACAAGAAAGTTGCAGGACGAGACTCTCGTAGCTGACGAGTATTATCTCGCAACAGGAAAGTTCTTCAGCAAAGGTCTGCGCAGTTCGTACATGGGCATCGAGGAACCAATCTTCGGTCTTGATGTCGTTGTGCCACAGACACCGGCAGAATGGATTGCCCAGGACTTCACCGCTGAGCAGCCTTTCATGAAAGCCCATGTAGCAACAACTGAGAACGGTTGCGGCATCAAGGGCGGCAAGGATTTCACTAACCTGATGTGCATTGGCACTATCGCTAATAATTAATGTGGAGGGGGAATCTGTTATGACATACGAAACTCAGAAAGAGAATATCAGCAAGAATAACTTGGAACAGTGCATGAAGTGCAACATCTGTGCACAGGTTTGCCCTGTTGCTTCTGTCGATGACGAATATCCTGGACCAAAGCAGGCTGGTCCTGACCAGGAGCGTTACCGTATGAAGAATCCACAGTATTTCCAGAAAGTGTTGAAGATGTGTCTCAACTGCAAGCGCTGCGAGATAGCATGTCCTTCGGGAGTCAATGTGGGTGACATCATCCAGTCGGCTCGTATCGACAATGCTCACGGTACACCTTCATTGCGCGATTTCACACTGGCTAACACCGACCTCGTTGGTTCTATGACAACCATGATGGCTCCACTGGTGAACTTCACCCTTGGCTTGAAACCAGTGAAAGAGGTGATGCACGCCACTATTGGTGTTGACAAGCATCGCCAGTTCCCTGCTTACGCCGGACAGAAATTCGAGACATGGTTCCGCAAGAACGCCCAGGACGCACAGAAGGGCTTCAGCAAGCATGTGGCTTATTTCCATGGTTGCTATGTAAACTACAACAACCCACAGTTGGGTAAGGATTTCGTGAAGGTGATGAACGCATTAGGTTACGGTGTGAATCTCTTGGAAAACGAGAAATGCTGCGGTGTGGCTCTTATTGCAAACGGAATGCCTAAGCAGGCTGCAAAGCAGGGCGAGCACAACATCAACGTAATGCGTAAGGCCCTGTCGGAAGGCAACGAGGCTGTGCTTACCACAAGTTCTACATGTACATTCACTATGCGCGACGAATATCCTCATCTTCTCAAAGTGGAGAACGAGGGTGTCCGCGAAAATATCTCACTCGCTACCCGCTTCATCTATCATCTTCTTCAGGAGAAGGGCACACAACTGAAGTTCCGCAAGGACTTCAAGATGAAGGTTGCTTATCATTCG
>JAUNIK010000109.1:3123-8256 GCA_030523505.1 Prevotellaceae bacterium
TGTCACATGGAGCGCATGGGATGGACCGTTTATTCTATCGAACTGCTCCGCATGATTCCAGGCGTGGAACTCATCCAGTTGGATTCACAGTGCTGCGGTATCTCGGGCACATACGGTTTCAAGAAAGAGAACTACGAGCGTTCACAGAAGATCGGCGAGGGACTGTTCAACAATATCAAGAAGGCCGCCCCTGACTATGTGAGCACCGACTGCGAAACATGTAAGTGGCAGATTGAGATGTCAACAGGCTACGAGGTTCTCAACCCTATCACCATTCTCGCAATGGCATTGGAATAAAATAACTTTATAATTAAAACTATATTTCTATTACTCTAAACTTTAAGATTATGGCAAAGTACATTCTTGCCCTTGATCAGGGCACAACAAGTTCTCGTTCTATCGTTTTCAACCATGACGGCGAGATTGAATCAGTTGCACAGAAAGAGTTTACACAGATTTTCCCACAGCCAGGTTGGGTAGAGCACAATCCAAAGGAGATCTGGTCTTCACAGGCTTCAACAATTGCTGAGGCTATCACAAACATCGGCATCAACGGTGAGGACATCGCTGCTATCGGTATCACCAACCAGCGTGAGACAACCATCGTTTGGGATGCAGCTACTGGCGAGCCTGTTTACAATGCTATCGTATGGCAGGACGGTCGTACAGCTGAGTACTGCGACGGTTTGATCGCTCAGGGCTTGACCGACAAGATCCGCGAGAAGACTGGTCTTATCCTCAACCCTTACTTCTCTGGTACAAAGGTTCGTTGGATCCTTGAGAATGTTCCTGGTGCTCGTGCTAAGGCAGAGGCTGGCGAATTGCGTTTCGGTACTGTTGATACATGGCTCATCTGGAACCTCACAAAGGGTGCTACCCATGTAACTGATGTTTCTAACGCTTCTCGTACTCTCCTCTTCAACATCCACACTCTCGAGTGGGATCAGGAGTTGCTCGACCTCTTCGGCATTCCAGCATCTATGCTTCCTGAGGTAAAGGCAAGTTCAGAGGTTTACGGCACAACAAAGACTACTCTCTTCGCTCACGAGGTACCTATCGCAGGTATCGCTGGCGACCAGCAGGCTGCTCTCTTCGGTCAGATGTGTACAGAGCCTGGTTCTTTGAAGAACACCTACGGTACTGGTTGCTTCCTCCTCATGAACACAGGCGAGAAGGCTATCCTCTCAAAGAACAACCTCCTCACTACTATCGCTTGGAAGATTGGTGATACAGTAAACTACGCTCTCGAGGGTTCTATCTTCGTTGGTGGTTCTGTTGTTCAGTGGCTCCGCGATGGTCTCCGCATCATCCAGAACTCAAGTGTTGTTGAGGCTCTCGCAACATCTGTTGAGGACAACGCTAATGTTTACTTCGTTCCTGCATTGACAGGTCTTGGTGCTCCTTACTGGGATCCACGTGCAAAGGGTACTATCACAGGTATCACCCGTGGTACAACAACTGCTCACATTGCTCGCGCTGCTCTCGAGGGTATCGCATTCCAGACAATGGACATCGTAAACGCTATGCAGTCTGACGCTGGTATTCCTCTCGGTGCATTGAAGGTTGACGGTGGTGCTTCACGCAACAACTACATGATGCAGTTCCAGGCTGACATCCTCGGCACAAACGTAGTTCGTCCTACCTGTGTAGAGACAACAGCTAAGGGTGCTTGCTACCTCGCTGGTCTTGCAGTAGGTTTCTGGTCAAGCATCGACGAGATCAAGTCACAGTGGGCTATCGACCGCACATTCACTCCTGTTGCTCCTGCAGCTAAGGTTGCTGAGTTGAAGGCAGGTTGGGCTGACGCTGTTGGTCGCGCTCTTTCAAAGTAAGGCCTCACCCTACCCCCTCTCCCGCGAGGAGAGGGGAATAAATACTTCATTTATTAGCAATTTCCATTAATTGGAAGGATTTTACAAATAAACATTATCAAATAACTAAAAAACAAAATTATGGAAAATTACATTCTTGAATTCGTAGGTACATTGGTACTCGTTCTTTTCGGTGATGGCGTTTGCTGCGCTACATCTCTTAACAAGTGTAAGGCACAGGGTGCTGGTTGGGTAGTTATCGCTCTCGGCTGGGGTCTCGCAGTATGCATGGGTGCTCTCGTAGCTGGCCCTTCAGGTGGTCACCTCAATCCTGCTGTAACAATCGGTCTCGCTGTTTCTGGTTCATTCGCTTGGGAGCATGTTGCTGGTTACATCATCGCTCAGATGCTCGGCGGTTTCGTTGGTGCTGTTGTTGTTTACATCTTCTATAAGGATCATTTCGATGCTACAGAGGACAAGGGCACAAAGCTCGGTGTATTCTGTACTGCTCCTGCTGTTCGCAATACTCCTATCAACTTCTTCGGTGAGTTCGTTGCTACATTTATGTTGATGCTCGCTATCCTCTGCATCGGTAAGAACTGGGAGGGTGCTGGTCTTGTGCCTATCACATACGTTATCGTAGCTATCGGTATGTCACTCGGTGCAACAACTGGTTATGCTATGAACGCTGCTCGTGACCTTGCTCCACGTATTGCTCACGCTGTTCTCCCTATCAAGGGTAAGGGCGGTTCTGACTGGGGTTACTCATGGATTCCTGTAGTTGCTCCTATCGTTGGTGCAGTTTGCGCTGTATTCGTATTCAATCTTATCTACTAATCAAATCATAGCTGAGGCAGTTAATCATTGATACGACTGCCCTCTAATGATTGCTCCCCGGTGCGCCGGGGAGCACTTAAAGCACAATCTATATGAAGAAATTTTTCATCATGGCAGTAATGGCAGTTATGGCTCTTACTGCTAATGCACAGAAGATCAACGGTTCGTTCGGTTTTGAGACTGCTCACCTCTGGCGTGGCTACGAGGTTAGCGACGGTTTCACACTCACCGCAAATACTTCAGTAACTTTCGCTGATAAGTTCACAGTAGGTCTCTGGGGCGGTCGTGAGCTCGACGGTTCTTACAAGGAGTTCGACTACTATGCACAGTTCTCTACAAACGGTTTCACCGTTGCTTTGTGGGATATCTACAACAACTCTACAGGTAATGACATGTGGCTTAATGTATTCAACTACAACAAGTACTCTACAGGTCATTTCCTCGATGCAGAGGTTTCTTACAACTTCGCTCCTGCTTGCAATGTTCCATTGACACTTGCTTGGAACACAATCATCCAGGGTCGCGACCTTGACGGTGACACTCAGCAGTACACCACTTATGTAAAGGCATCTTACACTGTATTCGAGAACGAGCATGTTGCTGTAACACCTGCTATCGGTGGTGCATTCAAGTTTGCTGGCGACGGCAAGTGCAACTTCTACGATGCTAACCACAAGGCTGGTATCACAGATATCGACCTCGCTTTCACTTACAAGGCTCACCTTGGCAAGTACGAGTTGCCTCTCACAGCTACTGCAGTATGGTCACCTTCACAGAAGAGCGGTCACATGGCAGTTTCTGCAACTCTCCTCAGCTTCTAAGAAAGCGCATTAAACATATAAAAAACCTGTGGCATTACGCCTCCTTTCTATTGTCATAATGACAGTTTTATCGGGGAAAACGATAAAAATCAAGAAAGAAGTTCAAAATAATGCCACAGGTTTTTTGTTTTTTTTGCAATATTTTGTAACTTTGCAGTCTCTCTCGAAAATAACAAACTACTTTTATAATTATAAGTTACATTTTTATTAAATCACTTATGTTCAAATTTCTAAATCCACCTGCAGCTCTTCCTGAGCAGACGGGCAAGGAAGCCGACGCTCGTTATAATGCTCTACGCTGGCAGGTGTTCAGCGGAGCCTTCATTGGCTATGCCGCTTTCTACATCGTGCGCAAGAACCTTTCGATGGCTATTCCGAGTCTTGCTCAGTTTGGCATCACAAAGGGTGAGCTTGGTACGGTGCTGGCTATGAATGCTGTTGCCTATGCATTCGCTAAGTTCTTCATGGCAACAATCTCTGACCGTAGTGACGCCCGAAAGTTCCTCCCATTGGGACTTATCCTTTCGGCTCTGTCGATGATGTTCATGATTGTGCCAATCACAGGCCTTGACATTGTGAATCATCCTGAGAACAAATCATGGGCAATCATCCTGATGGGCGTGCTGAACTTCCTCGTTGGTTGGTTCAACGGTATGGGCTGGCCTCCTTGCGGCCGTGTGATGACTCACTGGTTTTCACAGTCGGAGCGTGGCACATGGATGTCGTTCTGGAACTGTGCTCATAATGTCGGTGGCGGTCTTGTTGGTCCTATGGCTACCTACGGAGCTGTTTGGTTCGGCTCATGGTTCTATGGCAGCAACGAAAATCTGTACTTCCTTGCAGGTACATTCATCTTCCCTGCTGCTGTGGCATTGCTCATTGCCATCGTGGCTTACTGCCTGTTGCGCGACAACCCACAGTCGTGCGGACTTCCATCAATCGAGAAGTGGCGCAACGACTATCCTCAGCACTATTCGTCAAAGTCTGAGGAGGTGATCTCTACAAAGGAGATTCTGTTCCATTATGTTCTCAACAACCGTCTTCTTTGGTTCGTGGCATGCTCTAACGCATTTGTTTATATGGTACGCTACGGATGTCTCGACTGGGCTCCGGCTATCCTCTCGGACAAGGGTGTGGATCTGAAAAGTGCCGGATGGGCTTATTTCGCTTATGAGTATGCGGCAATCCCTGGCACCATCTTCTGCGGATGGTTGTCTGACAAGGTGTTCCATGGCCGTCGCGCCATGCCAACAATGCTGTTCATGGCTCTCGTGGCTGGTTTCATCGGAATGTATTGGTACAGCCTTACTATGGAGACTCCAAACCTCTCGCTCATCATCGGTTGCATGATCGGTATAGGATTCCTTATCTACGGTCCTGTGATGCTCATTGGTGTTCAGGCTCTCGACATGGTACCAAAGAATGCTGCTGGTACAGCTGCCGGACTGACTGGTTTCTTCGGCTATTTCTTCGGTACAGCCATCCTTGCAAACACTATGGTAGGTTTCATTGCCGACAACCTCGGATGGGACTGGGCATTCGCTTCGTTCATCGTAGCCTGCGTCCTCTCTATTGTCTTCATGGGCTTCACCCATCAGGCAGAAATGAAAGCCGCCGCAAAGAAATAGGTCTGTCTAACAAAATTGTAAATTGTAAATTGTCAA
>JAUNIK010000110.1 GCA_030523505.1 Prevotellaceae bacterium
AGAAATCTATGATCTTGTCCAGCATCACCCTGGCTTGCTTGATGTTTTTTGGACGGTTGATTGATATTGATGGAATTTAATCGGAAAACGATTGCTTATTTGATTTTTTTGGAGTATCTTTGCATCGTCTAATATAAATATCGCGTAACTATGAAACGAATTGCTATTTTTGCTTTCATGGCAATGATCATGACTGCATTCGCTCCTGAGGCTCAGGCTCAGGGACTCCTCAAAGGACTGGCTGACAAGGCTAAGGAAAAGGTGAAGGAAAAGATAGTGAAGACTGTTGTTCCAGGAACGGACAAGACTGCCGAGACGACTGTAGCAAAACCAGCACAGCAGAACGGGCAGGTGGCTTCGCGTGTTACAAACAGTGACGGAGGGTCAACCGATGAACTGATTGACGACCTGATGATAGTTGACGAGTTCTCTAATCCGAGAAAGGTCTTCGAGGATATCAGCATCCGCATTGCCGAACCACAGGAGGGTATCACCTTCAACAGCATTGCCGAGGCAATAAAGGCCTTGCCACAGTTGCCAACAGCAACACAGGTGGTGAACAGAGACGAGGCATGGGTGGCTTCAATCAACGAATTTGACGCACGCTGTCAGAACTTCTCAATCGGCTTGGCTGAGCGCTTCAACAATTCGGTGAGAAATATGACTCAGGGCGCTTCTGTACCAAAGGCCACTGAAGACCAGAAGAAGATGGCTCAGGCGAGCGCAATGAAGATTCTCGAACTGATGCAGAAGCACGGCATCAACCCGGAGAAGACCAGTGACAAGGAGATGGAGGCCTTCGTGAAGAAGATGTATGCCTCGGGCGAACTGAAGATGCCGGGCGGTGTAGGTAATATCGAGGCTTTTATGGGCGATGAGTCAGAGAGCAAGGATGATGACTTCGGCGCTATCAGAGAAAATATTCAAGCTCTGCAGGAAGCATATTTCGAACTCATCGCCGAGACTACCATGATGAATGCTTTCGACGTGAACAAACCTCTCGAGGCTCTGCACAATGAGATAATCGCTTCGTGGAAGGGCTCAGAGGCAAACAAGAAGGTGCTCGCCATGGAACTCAACCTCGGCAAGCGTTTCGGTGAATTCGTCAAGGACAATCCTTCATGGGGCAAGGAAGGTGAGGAGAACTATCCTCCATTCTGGACCGAGGAAAGAATAAAGGAGAACAAGGTCATTGAGGAATACAACAAGGCGAACGCTGAGAAGTGGCTCAAGGTTATCAGAGACGCCATGAGCGAGAAAATGTCGGTTGTGAAGGAGATTAAGGCCATCGACGACGAGATAGAGGCTTCGTTCAGCAACAAGAGCGACGTGACCTACTGTGATTTGAAGAACCAGCTCGCAGGGGTATACAGAACATGGGCGGTAGTCTTTTACATGACAATGGAGAAGGCATACGGAATGCCATGTGTGGAATACCTTTACACTGAGGGCGCGACTAACCAGTAGTAGCCAAAGCCCCCTCCTTTCCGGCGGTTACATTATGAGATATTTAGTTGCTTTATTGCTTTCTGCTTTCGTTGTCACTGCTTCGGCGCAGTATCGGGCGGATGAATTCGTTGACCCTCCTATGCAGTATCGTCCGGTGCCGTTGTGGTTCTGGAACAATGACCATGTTCAGGAACAGCGTATGCTCGAGGAACTGACGGCAATGATCGAGAAGGACTTCTATGGTGGGGCTGCCATACTGCCTTTCGGCGAGAGGTTCCAACCGGAGTATCTGTCGGAGGAGTATTTCAACCTCTACGGCAAAGCCATAGAGAAGGCTCGAAGCATGGGGGCACACATGTCGGTGTATGATGAGTATGGATTCCCGTCGGGTAGCATGGGGGCTATCAATGGCGATGGGGTGACACGATTCATGAACCGTCATCCGGGGCATACTGTCCATCGATTGGATAAGTATGAGTATCCTGTTGCCAGTGGCGATTCTTTCGTGCGCAACATCGACTTCGACGGAAAACTGATGGCTGTGGTGGCTTATCAGGAAAACACAAAGGTGGTGATTCCGTTGAGTGGAAATATCGCCGAGGGTGTGCTGCACTGGACTGCTCCTGAAGGGGAGTGGAGGGTGATGTTCTTTGTGAGCGTTGTCGATGGTGATCCGAATGTGGATTACCTCTCGCCGGAGTCGGTGAAGCTGTTTATAAACGACACGCACGAACAGTATTTCAAGCGTTTCCCGGAGGCTTTTGGCGAGACGATAACATCGACTTTCTTCGACGAGCCGACAATGTATCGTGCTGGTGGTCGTATGTGGACTGATGATTTCAATGAGAGGTTCGAGGCAAGGTATGGGTTCTCGCCTGAGCGCTTTTACCCGGCATTGTGGTATGACATCGGTGAGGCGACTCCTGCGGCTCGCAATATGCTCTTCGGCATGCGTGCGCAATTGTATGCTGAGGGTTTCATGAAGACTCTGGCTGAATGGGCGGAGCGACATGGGATAATATCGACGGGACATCAGGACAATGAGGAGGTGCTGAACACTACAAGCATCTCGGGTGACCTGATGCTCTGTGGCAAGTATATGACGATGCCGGGCATTGACAAGATTGGTGGTGACCGCCCGGCAGAGAATTTCTATAAGGTGGTGTCGTCTTCGGCCAACAACTGGGATCATGCTCTTGTGATGTCGGAGACCTACGGAGCCATGGGCAATATCAGCACGGAGACGATGTATCAGATTGCCATTGAGCAGTACACGAAGGGTGTGAACTACCTCATTCCGCATGCCGTGTGGTATGACGACAGCAATGTGACCTTCCTGCCGGAACTGTCGTGGCGCAATCCTTTATACAATGAGGAACTGCCTCGCTACAACCGTTTCCTGGCTCGTCTGCGTTATATGCTGGCGCGTCCGGGAAAGCATGTGGCTGATGTGGCTGTGCTCTATCCAATACATACTCTGCAGGGTGGGCATCATCTTGATGGAGCGCTGGGTTTCTATCAGGGTGGGGTGACTATCGATGGCACCGACTATAATCGTATATCGCAGATTCTCACCGATGAACTGGGGCGTGATTTTACCTATGTTCATCCCGAGGTGCTGGATGATCGCTGCACTGTAAGCGATGGTGTGCTGACGATGACAAACCCTGTGAACACGGAGCATTTCACAACAATAATCCTGCCGGGTGTGAAGACAATCTCGAAGAGTAATCTGCAAAAGGTGTATGATGCGTGGAAGCAAGGTGCATTGGTTGTTTTCACTACTCAGACTCCATCGGAGAGTGCCACGCTGGATGCAACGAACGAGGAGATAAAGACTATGGTTGATGAGATGCTGAACGGACAGTCGGGGAGCGGTCAGGCTGTTTTCGTGAGTGACCCTACGGCTGTGTCGCTGTCGGAAGCATTGGCATTATCGAAGAAGACTCCCGATGTGGAATTCGTTGGTGGTGTGCCTTTCAACTATATCCATAAGGTTATTGAAGGACAGGATGTATATTATTTCGGTAATATCGATGCCGAGGAATCTACTTGCACCATCCGTCTGCGTGATAAACTCAGGAAGCCGGTGCTTATGGATCCTCGTACGGGTGATATAAGAAAGGTGAAAATCGCGAATGGTGAGTTGACCATCACGCTTGCCCCGAACGAGTCGGTGTTTTTGGGGGAACGCTCTGACGTTGTATTCATTTGATACTCAAAATCCATGATAGAATGTAGTCGTACATTGGGGAAATGACATTTCTTTATTGTGTTATGATATTTATTCGGGGGGAAAGGATGGTTTTTGGAAAAAATGATATAATTTTGTAATGTGATACGCATAGCGTATTCCTTGCTAATGATTAAAAATTTCAAAACCAAACGATATGAAAACAATCAGATTATTTGCAGTTGCTTGTGCTTTTATGGCGGTGACGGGTGTCAGTGCACAGAAGATGCAGACAACAAAGATTGCTGCGCTCGACAGTAAGACGTGGGATGCATCAGAGTGGATTTCAGTGAAGAACGCTCCTGTTATCGAGGGACGTGTTGACGATGGTCGTCGTGCTGCCGATGGCGCCAACTGGTTTGTTGCTAATGTGACAAACGACAAACAGGTGGTTTCAGCCAAGTGGATGACAGCCGGACTGGGTGTCTATGACCTCTATGTGAACGGCAAGAAGATTGGTGCCGAGGTGCTGAAGCCTGGTTTCACCCATGCGCAGAAGACCAAGCGATCATACACATACGATGTCACTGCGGCTATGAAGACAGCCAAGGGTGCAGTGAACCAGCTGGCTGCCGAGGTTACTCCGGGCTGGTGGGGCGATAAGATCGTTACTCCTGGCGGTAGTGACGGTATGGTAGGAAAGAAATGTGCTTTCCGCGGTGTGCTCGAACTGACATTCGCTGATGGAACAAAGCAACTTTTCTGTACTGACACCAAGGCGTGGAAAGCCGGTCAGGCAGGAAAGGTGAAGCACAGCGCGATCTTCGATGGTGAGGTGTACGACAACCGTGAGAAGATGGGTTACGAGCAAGTGGCTTCGTTCGCTGCACCAGAGGTGAACAAGGAATTCTCGGGCGACATCCTCCCATCCGAGGGTGCAGAGATTTATCATCGTGACGACCTCGCTCTCTCGCCTGTGCGCGCGTATGTATATAAAGAGGTGGAGAATGCCAACAACGATGCTTACGGTAAGGTGGTAATCAACCGCGAGTACAAAAAAGGCAATGCAATGGTGGTGAACCCAGGTGAGACTCTCGTTGTGGACTTCGGCCAGAACTGTGCCGGAGTGCCTGACTTCGTGTTCAGTGCGGCAGAAGGCACCAAGTTGACATTCCTCCCGGGTGAGTTGCTCAACGATGGTAATGGAGCCAAGAGCCGCGGTATGGATGGCCCAGAGGGAAGTGTTCACCGACTGAACCTCCGTATTCCTGATACCGGCTTCTATCTTGATTATACCTTCGCAGGAGGCAACAAGCCAGTGAGCTATCGTGCCACAAAGACCTTCTTCGGCTATCGCTTTGCAGCCATCAAAGCCACAGAGAAGGTGGTCATCAAGAGTGTGCGCACCATTCCTGTAACCTCAATTGCAAAGAACATAGAGATTGGAACCATCAAGACCGGCAACGACCTCGTGAACAAACTCATCTCGAACACCCTCTGGGGCCAGCGCTCGAATTACCTCTCGGTACCAACCGACTGTCCTCAGCGCAACGAGCGCCTCGGTTGGACAGCCGATACACAGGTGTTCACCGAGACAGGAACATTCTTTGCTAATACCGATCATTTCTTCCATAAGTGGTTGCGCGATATGCGCGACACACAGACAGCCCTCGGCGGTTATCCGGGAGTGGCACCATTCGCACAGTATGGCGCTATGGATGGCGATATGATGCGTGTGGGTTGGGCTGATGCAGGTATCATCGTGCCTTGGACTGTTTGGAAGCAGTTTGGCGACAATAGCATCGTTGATGAGAGTTGGGCATCGATGGAACTCTACATGAACCATGTTGCCGCAACCAAATACGACCACAATGCTTTGAAGGGCGAGAACAGCAACTATCAGTGGGCCGACTGGTTGAGTTATGAACCATTGGAGAGTTGCAGCGGAAGAGCCTTCGGTCCTAACGGTCCGTTGCCAGAAGCTGTTGAATACTGGAACTATCTCTGTGCTTCTTATTGGGCAATCGATGCACTGATGATGCGCGACATGGCGTTGGCAACTGGTCGCAATGCTGCAAAATACGAGGCTATGACAGCCGAGGCACGCAACTATATCCGTCAGCGATTCTTCAATGAGAACGGTGAGTTCAAGACCGAGATTCTCAACACTATGCAGACTCCAGCGTTGTTTGCATTGAAGAATGACATCTTGACCGGCAAGGCGAAGGAGGCACTCATTGCCCGCTTGCGTCAGAATTTCGCTGACCACGGAAACTGCTTGCAGACAGGATTCCTCGGTACCTCTATCCTCATGGCCACACTCACTGAGAACGGCATGGTGGATATAGCCTACGAGTTGTTGTTCCAGAGAAAGAACCCAAGTTGGTTGTATTCCATCGACAATGGAGCCACCACCATCTGGGAGCGTTGGAACAGTTATATGGTTGACCAGGGAATGGGTCCTCAGGGCATGAACTCATTCAACCACTATGCTTACGGAGCCGTTTGCGAGTGGATTTGGGAGACCTGCGCTGGTATTGCCGCAGATCCAGCACAGCCAGGTTTCAAGCATATCATCATGAAACCTGTGCCAGACAAGCGTCTTGGTAATATTGCAGCAGAATACAAGTCGGCAGCCGGCACCATCAAGAGTGCTTGGAGCTATAAGGGTGATGTATGCACCTGGACCTTCACCATCCCTCAGGGAGCCACAGCAACAGTGACACTCCCTGGTCAGAAGGATTCGAAGGAATACAAGGCGGGTACATATACTGTAAAGATGTAAGGCCACAGAGGAGAAATCATATTAACAAGCTATTTATTTGATTATCAATGAAAAAAATTGCAGTACTCCTTTTAGGAATATCATTCTCCATGACAGCATTGGGGTGGGGAAGATATGGACATGCCACTGTGGCACAGGTAGCAGAAAATCACTTGACGCCAAAAGCGAAGAAAGCCCTTCATAAGTATTTGGACGGCCTTCCGATAACAGCAATTGCCTCAGATGCCGATGTTTATATAGGCAAATGGCCGCTGGACGTAGGTTTTGTACCTACCAATCTGGATTTTGCACGTGGAACAGGTTGGGTGAAAGACTTCGACACCTCTGCACCAGGCAATATGATACGCTATCCTCATTGTATGGCTGTGGACAAAGATTTCAATGCTTTGCGTATCGATAATTTTAATGGTGAGCTGTTTGAAAATTGCATCATCTATATTGAGCGCCTTTATAAACAACTTAAAGCCGGTGCTGAAGGAATGGACCCTAAGGAGCGTCACATTGCCATTTGCGAAATCGTACATCTTCTGGGCGATATGCATTGTCCAATGCACATTGCTTATTATGATAGAGATATAAAACGAGGCTTTTTTGATGTTACAGTGGGCGGAACGCTGAAGACCACTTTGCATCATTATTGGGATGATCAGATTTTCGATGCTTTCCCATGGAGCTTTGGCGATTTGGCTCATATGGTTGATGACTGTTCTTCCAGCGAAATAAAAGCCATCACAAAGGGTGATGTGTATGATTGGGCAAAATCTGCAGCTATAGAGTCTTGGCCTTCTCATAACGTAGAACCCAATGATGCACTGAGTAGCTATTATCCTTATGAAATGCGTCCTTTGGTTTTCAAGGAATTACGCAATGCCGGTTATCGTTTGGCTGCGATGCTGAATGATATTTTCAGATAATGACATTATTTGTCATGGGAATTAGAGAGACGTAGCTGCGAAAGCGACGTCTCTCTAATTTTTGGGAAACAACCATCCCTCCCGCTGAGTGAAGGGCAGGGGAGGGGCTTCTTTTTCTTTTTTTTGTTCTCTGTTTGTCCGGCGTTACCTTTTTCTGTCCTATCTTTGTAGCGAACGATTGAAAAAGATAAAAGATATGACAACAAAACGCACAAACACCACCGACGCAGAGAGTACAATGGTAATCACATCAATTACTGAGACACCAGCACCTCGTAGAAGAACCCGCAAGAAGGACGAGCCAAAGACTCCGAAGTGGACCATCGTGTCAGCACTCGACAATATCCTTGTCAAGGCAGTGAAATGTAACCTCACAGACTCGTTCTGGAAGTCTGTCGATGAACCATTGGAGTACCTCAAGGCAGAACTCGAACTCACTCCAATGCAGATCCTTGTGTTGGCAATGCTCATCGATGCAGGTCAGTCACTCAACTGGAAGAATTTCGCCAACTACCTCGGTTGTTCACGCCTTAAGGTAATGGTACACAGCGAGGATATCCTGCAGCTCGTAGAAAAGCGCTGGGTATGGTCGCGCCACGTCAACGACAGCAATGAGTTGGAGTTCGCACTCGAGCATGGAGTGGTGGATGCCCTTAGCAAGAACAAGAAGTATGTGCCAGAACCTATCGAGAACCTCACCGAGAAACAGTTCTATAGCCGTCTGAACCGTCATATCCGCTACGCCTGCCACGACTACAAGCACAATTTCAATGATGAGGTGGAGCTCATCATGCGCCTCTGCAATGCCAATCCTGATTTGGAGGTTGTGAAGATAATGAACAATATTGTTGGTGATGAGTACGACAAGATGATATGGTTGATGATTGTCGATGACT
>JAUNIK010000111.1 GCA_030523505.1 Prevotellaceae bacterium
CGTTCATCCTTCGATTGGAGATAAGTCCATGATTGAAGGATAAACGAGAAAGAATTGGTATTTTACCATGTCCAGATTTGAGTATTGGCATTAGCCTCAACCTTATTTTCTATACCATCTGGAAGATTGCAGAAGAAGTCAATGCCTGTACGCTCTTCAAGTTCGTCAATCGAGATGACATAGTTGCGCAAGTCATCCTTGCTTTTGTCTTCGTCCAGATTCTCAGCCCAGAAAGCGATAGCCTTATATCCTGCGGGAGCTTTGTAGAGCAATGCCATAAAGAAATATTTAGGCACGATAAGTTTGTTGCTTATTCTCGTCAGGATATAATCCTCATTATCAATCGTACCACCCTTGCATACGAACAGAGTATCAGTGACAGGTGACAAGGCAATCCATCTGCGCACTCGCTCCTCCATGTTTTCCCATACACCGGCATTAAATTTGTTGTACTGCGGCTGCATGTTAGTGAGGTAGAAAGTCTGCTTATTAGCTAACTTAGAATAAAGACGATCGGCCGAAGGGCAGATATGTCCATGGTCGAATCCAGAACCCTTGAAATAGTCACTGTCGAGATATTCATCGTCGTTGAGTTCTGGATCGAAAGGATATCCACCGTCATAACGACTAACGTTTCCGCCAAATCCATGGAAGAGCTGATAGCACGACCATCTCTGAGACATTTTATCAACATCCCACTCCACCGAGTAGTTCACTCCATAAGAATCGGATGTACTATGGACAATCACCTTGTTGTTGCCTTCCTTCAGTCGTGGGAATTCGAGACGAGCAGTTTCCTTAACATCCGAGATATTCTTATTGGCGTTGGCAGTACCCGCATCTGTAATCAATCCATTATCCGGAATACTTAAGCTACCCTCCTTCAACAATAGTCTCCTAACTTCCCATGTTGCAGATTTATCTCCGCACTGATAATGCAGTGCCACTACTACGTTCCTTTTGCCAATGAACTCATTTGGAATATTAATGCCATAGTCGTACCACGTATCCCAATTATTTCCTTGTTCCCAAATGTTAGAAATGTCAGTCCATTTAGTATTTGAAGGATCACCCGTATAATTATCAGTAATAAGCACTTGGTCAAGAATATCAGCATAAGAAGTATTATTATCAGCATAATAACGCAAGATATACTGAAACTGCAGATAAGCCCCTTGTGACTTAGAAAGATCGATACTTTGCGATACGAGATAACCATCCGAAACAGTTGTCGTCTTGGTATTATTGTCATATCCCGTAGCCTTAGCCGCACTGTAATCAATAACCCAAGGAGTTCCCTTTATGGTTTTCACAGTGAATGTCCCGAAAGTAGCCACGAATGTCTCATTGATATATTCCCCATTTGTAGCACTTGGATTGTCAGTACCTCCACCAGGCTGTGGTGTATCGCCATTGTCATTAGAACTGCTACAATTACTCATTGCTATAGCAAAGAGCAAAGCTAAAAGCGAATAACAATATTTTTTCATTGGAATTGAACTTTTATTTAATAAAAACGGCGGCATCCCATTTTCGGGACACCGCCGAACAAATATCATATAACCGTATTACTCAGCTTTCTTAACACCGAAGCAAACGGCGTTCTTGCCTTGTGGAGCATCCTTGTGTGATGTCTTGATTGTCACAACAGTGATAGTGTCGCCAACAGCGATTGCATTATCCTTGAGGAAATACTGCTTGTTAGCGCCAGTCCAGTCGCCATATACACCATAGAGATAAACCTTCTCGCCTGTCTCATCCTCGATATATACGTTGCCGTATTTATCATTTTCAATGGATGAAATCTTTCCAGTGAGGACATACAACTTATCGTTGCTATCCTCTGCAGCGTTGAATTCGGCAAGTGAAATAGGTTCAGCCGATGCACAAAGTTCGTCGATTGTAGCATTGGTCATCTGAGGATTACCTTTGTGTTCAGCGCGAGGACCTACGATGTTTACAACATCACCTTCCTTCACTGGGAAGTCGCTATAGTTAGTAGTACCATAAACGTAAACCTCGCCAGAATAATCCTGAACATAGATGTTACCATACTTTGTATTAGCCACCTTAGTTACAAGACCATAGATACGATATTGTGCATCACCGACAGGAGCGGCATTGAACTCAGCACAAGTTGCTGGGATAATAGATCCCTTCTGAGATATTGTCATCTGAGAAGTATAATCCTTCTTGCCATCAGTAGTCTTGAAGATTACAGTAGTGTTACGGTCGCCACCGGTGTTAGGAGCAGCCTTGAAGACAACCTCAGAGCCACCATTCTTGATAGCTGCAATAGAGAGCCAATCCTTGGCATCCTCAGGAATGTCAACAGTTACGCCATTACCCTTGCAGGTTACGTAAGCAGTAAGCTCGCCACCTTCAAGAGGCAATTCGTTGCTTGCCACCTCACCTACATAAGTAGAGTCAACCTTAATGAGCGACTTGTTGATTGCTACAACGGTCACGTTAACAAGTTCTACGGTTGTACCGTAAGTAGTCTTAGGACCCTGAACAACGACCTCGTCACCTACCTCGAGACCAAGGCTGAGGAAGTTCTTCTCCTTACCATCCTTGTCGAGCGTACCATAGATATAAATCTCGCCGGTTCCGTCATTCAAATACCAGTTACCATAAGTAGTATTGGCAATGGCAGTACATGTACCCTTCACCTGATATGTCTTACTGTCAGGACCGGCGATCACTTCAGCACAAGTAGCTGTTGAAACGGTGGAGAGACCCTGCATCACATTGACAATCTGGGTAGTACCGTTCTCAGCGACAATCTTGAATGATGTGGAACGGCCGTCGAGGGTTGCGTCAGCAGAAAGCTGAATCTTTGGCAGCGAGTCTTTCTCCTCAATAATCTTATAATCAAACCATGGAGTCTTCTTGGAGAAAGCTCCAACTGTATCGACCGACCATTTCTGATTGCAATTCACAGTGATTGTGGCAGTACCACCATCTACAGGAAGAGCCATATAAGAAGATGAAACGCGAAGTCCATCAGGATATGTCACGACATCATCGTCACTACAGCTTGTCAGCATGGCAAGAGCCATGATGAACATTGGAACGAAATATTTCAGTTTCATATTATTTCTATTATTATATTAGTTGAAAATATACTTGATACCAACAGAAGCATACCAGCACTGTCCGATGGCGTGATTCTTTATCCAAGTCTTGGTGTTGCCATTGATAGAGGCTGGAGTAGAATATACTCCATATCCCTGAGCGTCAACGCCCTCATACTTGAGGATACGTCCTATACCGCTTGCCTGGAAGTCGGTGTTCATGATCTTGGCAACGCCCCAACTTGAGTTGAACATATTGAGAACGTTCTTGATGTCGCAGCTAAGCTGGAGAGTGTGCTTTGTCTTGCCAAGCTTAAGCGAGAAGTCGTGCTTGTAGCCAAGGTCAACACGATGAACCCAAGGATTATATACGCTGTATGACTCAGCATACTCACCCTGATGTTTGCTCAGATAGTCATCTCTGTGTACGAAAGCCATGAAGCGGTCGGCATCGTCCTGAGTCTTGAAGCGGAACTCACCGTTCTTCACCTGCTCGTCGGTCGGGATATAAAGAGCGTCATAGTTGTATCCATCGCCGTTCATATCGTTAACCATAGCGTATGAATAGTTGTAGCCACCGCGGTAAGCCTCATAGATGATGCTCACGTGGTTGCCATGCTTGTCGTTATGGGTAGCAGAGAGGATGAAACGGTCGGGAGTGATGTTCTCTGCATTGTGGAGGTGCATGTTGTTAGGACCTTCCACTGTAGTAACGTAGTTGAGCACAGAAGAAGCATTAGAACCTGGCAGACTGGTCATCTCCTTAGCCATTGAGTGAGTATAAGAAGCCATGAGGCTGAGTGTCTCGATAGGACGGGCATTCAAAGTGAGACTTGCCGACCATCCGTAACCCTTGCTTGTGTTCTCAAGCACGTATGCACTCTTCATAGTCTGGAATCCGGCGGGGAAGAGAGCACGATTGTCAGCACCGTTGAGACGTGGGAATCCTGCCATTGAAGGCACAGCCCAATCTTTCAGGATAGCTGCATTTACAGTCTTGTTGTAGATATACTCAGCAGTTACCGACATCGGGAATGATGTGGGCAGGTTGTAGTCGATAGCAAATGAGGTCTTCCATACCTGTGGCATCTTGAATGATGGGTCAACACCGCAGATAGAAGAAGGCACTGTACCCTGCTCAGGAGTGATGTTCTCGGGATAACCCATACCAATCAGCTTCTCACGAAGGGCAGCTGCAGTTGCATGACCATTAGCATCAGTAACGAGTCCACCTGCAAATTGGCTCATATCTGTGTTCTTGGCATTGAGCTGTGCCTGATACTGCACCATACCGCCGTTGGTAGGCATATTGGTGAAGAATACGAGAGGCAGACGGCCTTGGAAGAGACCAGTACCACCACGGAACTTCAAAGTCTTGTCGCCAAGAACGTCGTATGTGAAACCGATACGCGGAGAAAGAATAACCTTTGTTGTAGGCCACTTACCTGTGTCTATACTCTTACCATAATAATCGAGATCCTTAATGGCATTGTTGGTCATAAGGTCGCCATTGTTGAAGATAAATGTGTCGAAACGGATACCTCCTGTAAGTTTCAGACGCTCAGTGGCGTTCCACTCATCCTGCAGGTAGATACCAAGCTTGCCATACTGCACCTTGGCAGTAGGATTGGTCTCGCCATTATAACCGTATGTAAGACAAACTACCTGAGGAGCTTCACCATTGATGAAATCGTCAACACTGTTGTAGCGATAATAACCTGTACCGTTACGCATATAGGCGTTATCAGCCATCTGGTGCTCAAATCCTATACCAGCCATAAGCTTGTGGTTGCCCATATAGTATGTCACGTCGTCCTTCACATTCCATACAGTATTGTGAACTGCATTGTTGTATGTGAAGAGCTCATAACCGAGAGCCATATAGTTGTTGATGTCGCCCGAACCGTCGAGAATATCAATGAATGGGAACTCAGATGAATTGGTGCCACGCACCTGGTCAAGCTTTGAGTATGTGGCGAGGAACTGGTTGGAGATATTCTCACCGAAACGGCTATTCAAGTCGAAAGAGAACGAGTGAACGATGTTCTCCATTGAGTACATAGAATTAGCGAACGACATTGAATACTGCGACATACGTGCAAAAGCCGAACGAGTGCCACCATCCATAGATGTTGAGTTAGGAGCGTTCCATGCAGTGTTCTTTGTATGGTTGTAACGCAATGCCAAGTGATGGTCGTTGGTGATGTTCCAGTCGAGACGTGCAAGAATCTTGTAGTTCTCCTCATCTGCGGGGAAACTATCCCAAGAGCCGGTGTCATAACCATACTTGTTCTTCACATGCTCACTAACGCGCTTAAGGTCAGCCACGGTACACTTAGAGATATAGTTGTCGGCATCAGCCACACCATTCTCCGATGCCATCCAGCGGTTGGCGATAGTAGGAGTCTTCACAAGTTCGCCACTGGCGAAGAAGAAGAGTTTGTCCTTGATAATCGGTCCACCAAGAGTGAATCCGTATGTAGTCTGACGGTCTTTATCGCGTGCGCTTGGAATCTGCTGGTTGTCAACAGCATCACCGCGCAGGTTCTCGTTCTTGTGATAGATATAGGCAGAACCCTTGTATGTGTTAGTACCCGACTTAGTGATAGCATTCACACCACCACCAATGAAGTTTGTCTGACGGACATCAAATGGCGAGATTACCACCTGCATTTCCTCGATAGCGTCGATAGAGATAGGATTACCGCCACCAGGAAGGGCGTCAGAGAGTCCGAAGTTCTGGTTGAAGTCTGCACCATCAACAGTGAAGTTAGCGGTACGTCCGTCAGAGCCCTGGAATGTCATTCCGTTTCCTCCATAAGGAGAGAGACGAGTCATGTCAGTGATTGAACGGCTCACTGTGGGCACAGCAGCCATCTGAGCGCTTGTGATGTTAGTTGTAGCACCCATCTTCTCGATGTTGAGCTTTGTAGCCTTACCCTGTACCACAACCTCACCGAGCACCTGGGTGTCCTCGTTCATTGTGGTGTTGAGGTTGTAAGTCTCACCAAGCTGGAGTACTACACCTTTCACCTTCTTAGTCTCATAACCAATGTAGCTGATGGTAACCTCGTAAGGGCCGCCAGAACGCATACCATTGATGTTAAACTGACCTTTGGTGTTTGTTACTGCTACGTAGCGTGTTCCAGAAGGTGTGTGGACGGCTTCGACCGTTGCACCGATAACATCCTCGTTATCAGCCTTTACCTTACCAGACATACCTGACGTAGTTACCTGTGCCACTGCTGATGAAATCATCAGCATAAAAGCGGCAATCATAACATACAGTTTCTTCTGCATAAAAATAATACCTATTAGTTAAAATTAAGTCTTATAGGACAATTTTCGCCCTATTTTTATGATTTTCGCTGCAAAATTAACTAAAAATTTCGAATATCGTGTTACAAAAGTGTTAAAAATGCAGTTTTTATGCAGAAATTATGCTATTGGTTGGTCTATTGGGTCATTTTTTACTTAATTTTCCGCTTTTCAGGAATGATTTATATACCGACATCTTCACCGAGTTGGTGCTATGGTCGAAGAGCAGGGAAGGATTTACCGTATTGCCATTCACATGCAACTCGAAATGCAGGTGAGGCGTAGTGGCACGTCCTGTCTGTCCTGTCAGCGCTATCACCTGTCCGGCCTTTACCTTGTCGCCCACATTCACGAGATTCTTGGAGTTATGGCTGTACCAAGTCTCCAGTCCGTTCTCATGACGTATTTTTATGAGATTACCGTATGCTGCATATTTTTGCGACATAATCACCTCACCGTCGAAGGCAGCGAGGATATTGTCATTGGGCACTGTCTTGATGTCCACTCCCGTATGCGCTCTTCCTCCTCGCCTTCCGTATTGGCTTATCACCTTTGCCCCTGGCAGGGGATAGAATGCCATCTCGTGTTTCTGGTTCTTTCTATCACCACCTTCGACGCTCATTTCCACGCTATTCCCTTTTCGCTTGCAGAGAAGAGTGCGTCGGGTGAGTTTATGACTCTTTGGTTGGACGATTATCTCGGGATTAACCTTACCGCCGTTCACCATTATATAAAAGGTAAGGAAGGTGCGTCGGTCCTCACCGCCCACGATGGCGATAGTCTGTCCTGCCTTCACCCTATCGCCCACCTTCACCAAGTTCTCGGCATTGCGGGCATATACAGTCTCCAGTCCATTGTCATGACGTATCACAATCACGTTGCCATGCCCCGATATATGCTTGGATATACGCACGGTACCGGCAAACATCGCCTTGACAGCATCACCTTTGTCTGTCGTTATCTCCAATTCACTGTTATTCTTCACCACAGCCTTTCCAACGGGCAATGGGAATGAGTAGTCGGACGAACGGAACCCTCCGAAATCAATGGAGAATGCTTCCGCATGGTCGAAGAGTCCGGGTGTGGGAATACTTATTTGCTGCTTTTCGAGAGCAGTAAATTCATCTTTTGTCGCTGAGGTCAATATCAATACGGAGGCGACTAATATAATTAGGTTTCTAAGTTTCATTATTTCTTTTAAATGGTTTTCATTCTTCACTCTTCATTTAACAAAGCTCCTGTGAATATCCTTCCACTGTTTATCCCCTGCTTTCTTGCCGAGAAATAGTCTTGGTTATCAGCCACGGTGCAGATATTGCTCACTTCAATATTCTCTGGCTTCACTCCCATTCTCTCCAACTGCTGGCGGTTGCACTCCTTTAGGTCGATATGCCATTTAGTCTGCCATTTGGATATGGAGTCCATGTCAAATCCAGCCTCGGCAAACTCTTGATACACCTCCTGACCAACCTCGAAGTTGTCGAGCGATATTCCCGGTCCAATCACGCAATGCAGACCTTCGGGCTTTGAGTGATAGGTGATAGCCATCGCTTGGATTGCCTTCTCAACAATCCTTGCAACCGTGCCTCGCCATCCGGCATGCACCGTTGCCACGGCATGGTGCTCGGGGTCATATATTATAATAGGTATGCAGTCGGCAGTTGAGACTCCGATACATATACCGCTCACGTCGGTCATCACGGCATCCACACCTTCGAGTATCATCCTGCGGATATTCTCGGGCAGACGCACAAAGTCCTCCGCTATCTGCCTCACTGTCGTGCCGTGCGTCTGATGTGGCATCACGAGATGAGCCTCATC
>JAUNIK010000112.1 GCA_030523505.1 Prevotellaceae bacterium
AGATTCACACATGTTTACTCAATAATTCAAACACGGGGATTTACTGGTGACCCAACAGATTTTCACCTTTTTACATAATTATACCAGAGAGCATAAATAGTTACCATTCTTTTTGGGCGGTTGGAAAAGATTTTGTATTTTTGTGGTATGAAAAGAAGGATCTCTCTTGGGGGCGCGATGTTCATGACTACCCTCTCGGCAATGGCTCAGGGTGAACGCCCAAACATAGTGTACATAATGACTGACGACCATACAGCACAGATGCTGTCGGCTTATGGTAACAGTCCGATTGAAACACCTAACCTGGACCGCATAGCACAGGATGGAGTGCTGTTCCGCAACAGTTTCGTTGCGAACTCTCTGTCAGGACCATCGCGTGCCTGCATGCTTACGGGTAAGCACAGCCACAAGAATGGGTTCACGAACAATGAGCATGGTGTGTTTGACGGTAGTCAGCAGACAATGCCGAAACTGATGCAGCAGGCAGGCTATCAGACGGCTCTCATCGGCAAATGGCATCTGGTGAGCACCCCTACCGGCTTCGACCATTGGGATATCCTGGATGGACAGGGCGAATACTACAACCCGCTGTTCATCCATGATGATGGTACTCAGAGCGTGGAACAGGGATATTGCACGAATGTTATCACCGACAAGGCGATAGAATGGATGAACAATCGCGATAGGTCAAAGCCGTTCATCCTCTTCCTGCATCATAAGGCGTGCCACCGCGACTGGCTGCCTGAACTGAAATATATCCGTGACTACGAGGATCAGACTTTCGCATTGCCGGATAACTTCTGGGATGATCATGAGGGACGCCTGGCGGCTCAGCAGCAGGAGATGAGCATTGCCAGCAATCACGATATGGACCTTATCTACGACAACAAGGCGTACCTGCCGGGCGATACCAGTCGATTGTCGCAAGCATACCTGAACTATGTGGAGCGTCTGTCGCCAGAGGACCAGCAGAAATACTGGGCGTTCTATGATTCTATATCGTGCGACTTCAAGCGTAAGCACCTCGAGGGCAGGGAACTGGTGAAGTGGAAGTTCCAGCGATACATGCGCGACTATGCGAAGGTGACAAGGACCTTGGATGATAACATCGGTCGGGTGCTGGACTATCTGAAAGAACAGGGACTGGACAAGAACACTCTCATCGTATATACATCAGACCAGGGATTCTACATGGGTGAGCATGGCTTCTTCGACAAGCGATTCATGTATGAGGAGAGTCTCAACACGCCTCTTCTGATGCACCTGCCTGAGGGCTACAAGCGCAGGGGTGAAGTGATGGAGATGGTGCAGAACATCGACTATGCGCCTACATTCCTCGACATGGCGGGGGCTGAGATTCCTGCCGACATACAGGGTGAGAGTATGGTACCGCTGCTGAAAGGCGAGAAGATAGTGGGCAAATGGCGCGATGCTATATACTACCATTTCTATGAGTTCCCTGCCGAGCACATGGTGAAGCGCCACTACGGCATCAGGACAAAGCGTTACAAACTGATACATTTCTATAACGACATCGACGAATGGGAGATGTTCGACCTTGAAACCGATCCTCAGGAGATGCACAACATCTACGGTGATCCTGCCTATGCCAAAGTGCAGAAGAAGTTGCATAAGAAGTTGAAAACACTCAAGGAGGCCCTCTCTGCCCCATAAGGGGCATCTCCTCCATGATGGGGAGAAATTTAAATGCCTCGTATAGTGAGGCGAGATAGCACAAAAACAGCCCGGGAGTTTTTAGGCTCTCGGGCTGATTTATGTATTTATAAAGCTAACTTTATTTCTCCCTCCCATCACGGGGAGGACTGGGGAGGGGTCTTATTCTCTGCTTCCGAAGATTCTCAGCATGTGGATGAACATGTTGATGAAGTCGAGATAGAGTGTGAGCGAACCGATAAGGGCGAGCTTCTGTGCTCCTTCATCGGCGAAATCAACTGAGTTGAGCATCATCTTGATTTTCTGTGTGTCCCACGCTGTGAGACCAACGAAGATAAGCACACCAAGGTAACTCAGGATGAGACCAAAACCACTGCTCTTCACGAAGATATTCACTACGGTAGCAATGATAAGGCCGATGAGTGCCATGAAAGCGATTCGACCCATAGTGCTCAAGTCACGCTTTGTGGTATATCCAAAGAATGCCATTGCAGCGAATGTGCCTGAGCAGATGAAGAATGTGGTGGCTATCGATGACATGGTATAGAGCAAGAAGATGCTCGCCATTGTCACTCCGTTGAGGACGGAATAGAGCACAAACATCAGTGTTGCTGTGGTCAGCGACATCTTATGCAAACGGGCTGAGAGCATTATCACCATCACTACTTCGGCAATGCAGAGTCCGAAGAACACCAACTGGTTGCCGAAAATCAGCTGCAGGATGTTTGGACTTGTTGCCACACCAAAGGAGGTGATACCAGTGATAGCGAGCGCGAGTGCCATCCATGTGTACACCTTACGCATGAGTGCAGGGAATGCCAGCGACGAGCGGCGTCCTTCTGCCTCGTCAATCATTCTGTAAAATTCGTCTTGATTCATAGTCTTCTATTTTTTGAGGTTTATTACTCTGGAATCTTGTTATTTATCCTTTCAATTCCTTATCAACGATAAATCAGCAAACAGCGTGCCAATTATTTCCAAAGCCCCTCTCCATCTCCCCCCCAGGAGCCCCTCCCCTGCCCTCCCCCTAATGGGAGGGAGTCATGAGACTATTTTTTTTGACAGTGCGCCCTCCGACAGAAAAGCTAACTTGCCAAACCCTCCCCCACTGAGGGGGGAGATGGAGGGGGGCTATTTTTTACGGTTGCAAAGATACGAAAAAAACGAAGTTAATCACGAAAAGACACTAAAAATATAAATATCTTTAATAAAGTTTTGCTATGTCACGGTTTTTTCCTAACTTTGCACTCGCAATAAGGAGGTATAGGAAATGTGTCCACATCAAAAGGCGGGTTCTGGCGTAATGTCAGGATTCATTTTTTTTGTGTCACTTTTTCTTTCTTATCTGCACACGAGGGCATGAAAATGCCAGAGATAACGAAAAAGAATATAAACTAAAAACAAATTTCATAGATATGGGATACATGTCAAAAGAAGGCTACGACAAGCTCGTGGCTGAACTCCATCGTTTGGAGGCTATTGAGCGTCCTAAGGCATCGGCTGCTATTGCCGAGGCTCGTGAGAAGGGCGATTTGAGTGAGAACAGTGAGTATGATGCAGCAAAGGAGGCTCAGGCTCATCTTGAGGATAAGATTCGCAGAATGCAGGAGGAGATTGCAACAGCAAAGATCATCGACACTTCGCGCCTTTCTGCTGACTGTGTGCAGATTCTCTCTACTGTTGAGCTGACAAACCTCGGCACTAACGCCAAGATGAAGTACACTATCGTGAGCGACAGCGAGGCTAATCTGCGTGAGGCAAAGATTTCTATCAACACTCCTATTGCACAGGGCCTCCTCAACAAGAAGGTGGGCGACGAGGTTGAAATCAAACTTCCTAACGGTGCTACAATCCGCCTGAGAGTAGATTCGATTAGTCTTTAAGAGTTAAACGACATACCATTTGGCTCAAGAAAATATCGTTTTTCTTTATCAAGAATTAGAGAATTAGAGAATTTTCTATTCAGCATGAGGTTTTCCATCTGGATGGCAATTCTAAAATTCTCTGAGAATTCAAAGAATTATTTCCTGCAAAAAAGAAAAATAAAATTCTCCAATTCTCTAATTCTTGACAGAAAAATTATAAAGCCTAATTGTATATCACTGCCAAAATAAAATTTGCTATGGATATTTTTTCAATGATTGCAGCTGGTGAGATTCCAAGCTATAAGTGTGCCGAGAATGAGCAGTTCTATGCTTTCCTCGATATCAACCCAGTAGTGAAGGGCCACACTCTTGTCATTCCTCGCCGTGAGGTTGATTACATCTTCGATATGGAAGACGACGAGATTGCTGAGTTCCAGAAGTTTGCCAAGAAAGTTGCCATTGCCATCAAGTCGGCATTCCCATGTGTCAAGGTGGCAGAGGTTGTTCTCGGTCTTGAGGTGCCTCATGCTCATATCCACCTCATCCCAATGCAGAGCGAGGCTGATGTGGACTTCCGCAAGCCAAAGCTCCAGCTCGAGGCTGACGAGATGAAGGCTATCGCCGACAAGATCTACGCTGAGTTCTCAAAGTAAAACAACCCCCTATATAATATAATAAGGTGAAGCCCCAACGCTTCACCTTATTATTTTGTCACAATATCATTGCTTTCCCCTTGTCTGCCCGCCAAAGCATTCCACTCCCCGTCCTGAAAGGAAGGGGCAAGGGGGAAGGTCATCACCTGATTTCCACCTCAGCCGAGTATTTCCTTATCAACGCCGAGGAGTCTTCACGCGGACATATAAGCAGCACATTGTTTTTCTCTACCACAATATACCCGTCGAGTCCGTTGATGACTGCCAGATGACCTTTTGGCACCTTGATGATATTATTGTGACTGTTGTCGATTATCACATCTGAGTCGAGCACCACATTATCACCATCGGTCTTATGCATCGACTCGTATATGCCATGCCATGTGCCCATGTCTGCCCAACCGAAATGGCATTGCAACACTCCCACATCTTCGGCTTTCTCGAGCACGCCTTGCTCGAACGACACATTCGGATAGCGTGGGAAATTCTCTGCCACATGCTTATTCTCATCCTCCACACTGAAACTGTCGTCGGCGGCATTGAGGTAGCGTAACACTGGTGGCAGGATGCCACGGAGTATGTTCAGCAGATATTCCGCCTTCACCATCACTATACCGGTGTTCCAAAAGAACTCGCCTGAGTCCATGAACATCTGTGCAAACTCGCGCTCAGGCTTTTCGGTGAAAGAGCGTGTTCTGTATATATCCTGACCAAGTTCGTCGTCAATCTGAATATATCCGTAGCCTGGCTCGGGGCGTGTCGGTTTCACACCCATCACTATCAAATAGTCGTGCTTGCTTACGAACTCATAGCCTTTCGCCACATCCTCGGCAAATTGTTCTTCGCCGATGATTTGCTGATCGGAAGGGGCTACTATAAGCGAGGCTTCAGGATTGTAGGTACATATACGATGGGCTCCCCAGGCAATGCTCGGTGCAGTGTTGCGCCATATCGGTTCGGCCAGCACATTGGCATCATCAATCTCAGGCAACTGTTCCTTCACCTTGTCGCGATACTGCATATTGGTGCTCACAAGGATATGGCTTGCCGGGAGAATCTTGCGGAAACGATCCCATGTCTGTTGCAGTTGGGTTCTGCCGGTTCCAAAAATATCAATAAACTGCTTTGGCAGTTCCACACGGCTCTCAGGCCACAAACGACGCCCTTTTCCGCCGGCTAAAATCAGGCAATATAGGTTATCCAGGTTATTCATATTATATAGGTTTAGTTGATTATTATCGTATATACTTAGGTTATCAGTGCACTAAATTACATATTATTCTCCTATATTCCAAATTTTTATATTCTTTTTATCAACTTTTTTTGTTCTTTCAGTAATTATTACTACTTTTGTTGCCAACTATTACTAAAGCCTATGAGAAATTTGTTGCTTTTCATCGCGGTAGCAATGATTTCATGTTTTGCTACTGAAGCTAATGCTACTGACATTATTTATGGTAATTGTCATTACAAGGAACTTGACGGCCAGTATGCGGGAGTCAAGAAGACCGAGAGCTATGCTGTTTTCCCTTCCGATGACAGGATAAGTCTTGTTTATTGTCTCAGGATTCCTCGTGCCTCGGTGTCGGGTGTTGCCCGTCTTGTACCGAAAGTCACTGGCGATGTCACTCTCAATGTCACAGTCACCGACTGCGAGACAGGTGCTCAACTCATCGACTTCTCGTCAGTTCAGGCCGGTACCGCCAATCACGAGATGACGATGCCTCTCATTCCGCAAACCGATTTTCCTTCCGACACATGGTATAAGGTCGAGGTGAAGGCTCCTGACGGTGCACACGCCATCTCTCGTCTTGTGACACTGGAGTTCGAACGTACTGGCAACGATCCTGTGTGCGATGCCCATCTGCGTGGATTCCCTACTCCAGCCACCCACCTGTGGTTCGACCATTCCACCGAAACTTCTGCTCCAAAGAACGATTCCTATGACTGGTGCTATCAGGAGGTGCTCATGCCTGAGAAATGGGCTACCATCAACACATATCTCATGACGCTCGGCATCACCGGCGGATACATGGGAATTCAGATGGCTGGCAAGACCGTGCCAAACGAACACGGCGAATACACCGACACTATCCGTTCTTCATACACCCATCAGGTGCTGTTCTCTATCTGGGACAATGGCGATACTGATGTCACCCCTAACCTCCCCGACTATCTACGTGCCGGAGCCTTGGCTTACGGCAAAGGTGTTGCCATCAATCATTTCGGCAATGAGGGTACGGGCTGTCAGGCTATGATAACTAACGCAAAATGGGATCCAGGACAATGGGTACAGTTCCTTACTCTGGCTCGCCCAGAGGAGGTGGATGTGGATATGAAGGATGAGGATGGCAATATCATCGAGACCATCAAATATCCTAACTCACTGCTTTCAACATGGTACAAGACCACCGATGATCCTGAGTGGCATTACATAGCAACAATCCGCCACAGTGGAGAGTCGCACTATTGGAACACTTGGTATTCGTTTATCGAGAACTGGGCCGACACTGGCGGCGAACTGTTCCGCCGTGCTTACTACCGCAACAACTACCAGCATTCCATCGGTTCGGGCAAGTGGTATTTCGTCAACAAGGCGGGATTCAGCCAGACCACCTATCAGGATTTCATCAACAGCGGTGAAATCAGTGTTCGCCAGCGTCGTATGGACTATGGTCATGGTCTTGCCTCAGATGTGGATCGTGCTTTCTTCATGCAGGCTGGTGGATATGGACAGGCAAAAGATTCACTGAACATTCTTCCAATGGTCTATGACCACAGTGTCGTTGAGAGCATCAATCTCGACTCGCTGGCTGCCACCGTCAACGATGCATATATCGCCGATGGCTATGGTGAAGTGCAGGGGGCATTCGCTGGAGTAACCAATGACGAGGATATTCTTGCCGTGGTTCAGAACTATATCAATAAGACCGACCGTTTCGGTGGTTATGCAAAGAACGACATGCAGGAACTGCTCGACCTCTATGCTGATCCTGACGCATCGGTGACTTCACTCCGACGCAAGATGCTCATGATTGGAAAGCGTTGCATGCCTCTGAAATATGGTAATGTGGTGAAGGCGGAACATGTGAGTTCATTCAAGACATACCAGTTGAAGTGTACTAACGGAGTTCTTGTTGTCAGCAACGGCAAACTGGCGGCTCTGCCTGTCGAAGAGGTCGATGTCACCAACCCTGACAACAACTGGTTGATACTGCGTCATGACGACGAGCCTCATCGTTGTCTCTACAACCTCGGCACAGGCAAATACCTCGTCTTCACCGGCGATGCTGTCACCCTCTCCGACAATCCTGCTGCTCTGTCTGTAGGCAAGACAGCAAAGGGTTTCACCTTCAAAGACGGCAAATATCTCACCATCAACAAGAAACAGGAAGTGACTGCCTCTGCATCGGCAAGCAGTAGCGGTTCGGTGTTCACCCTTTCCGACAACTATTACCTCACTCCTGACACAGAACTGTGCTATTCTCTCCTTGAGGCTACCACCAGCGAGGCAATCGCCAATGGTATCGACGAAATCACTATCGAACCGAATGCCGACGAACTGCTCAATGGCGAGGGTGATGGCGACATCATTGGCATTGCGTACTATGAACTCGACGGCCGTCGCGCAGGTTTTGCTCTTCAGTCGGGCCACACCTACATAGCACGTCTGCTCACCAGCAAAGGCACCGTGAAAGTGCGCAAAATAGTCGTTAAGTAAACGAAAGAGCACGGCAAGAATAAAAAAATGTAATCAAAAATTTGTCAAATTGAAAAAAATGTGCTACCTTTGCATCCGCAATTGGCCCAGATGGCGGAATCGGTAGACGCGCTGGTCTCAAACACCAGTGGGGCAACCC
>JAUNIK010000113.1:0-2097 GCA_030523505.1 Prevotellaceae bacterium
TAGAGCACCTGACTCTTAATCAGGGTGTCCAGAGTTCGAGCCTCTGACGGTGTACAGATAATCCCGAGCAGTGATGCTGGGGATTGTTTGTTTTATATACCCCGAGTAACAGAAATTATTGTCTAAAAACAAAATACAATAAATCCCCACCCTTTTAAAGAGTGAGGATTTTTTTGTTTTATCATTAATCAACTAGACACTGATCAAGCAGTTCTGTTATTGCGTGCTTGTCGAGCTTCTGACCGATAAACACTATCTTCTGCATACAATCACCGTAAGTCTCATCCCAATCCTTACGCAAACCAGGATTACGCTCCAACAGATCTTCCAATTCGTCCTGAGGCATTGTAGCATACCACTGACCGCAGTTCTTCAACGAGAACTGTTTGCCTGCCTGCTCAAAGAGATAGCACAAATGCTCCTCACCAGTGAAATAGCACAAGCCCTTTGCACGGATGATGTTCTTCGGCCACTTACGAGCCACAAACTCATCAAAGAGCGACAGATCCAATGGCTGACGGCGATAGTAAACAAATGTTCCGATACCATATTCCTCAGCCTCTCCCTCACCGTGATGATGGTGGCAATGTCCACAAGTACAACCCTCTGGATGATCATGGTGATGGTGCTCATGATCATGATCATGATCGTGATGATGGTCATGCTCGTCATGGTCGTGATGGTGATGCTCGTGCTCATGGTCATGATGATGCTCATGGTCTTCGTTTTCGTCATCGTCATCATCGTCATCATGATGCTTCTCGATCTCTTGAATCCATGCAGCAGATGTCGCTACCTGATCGAAATCGAACATTCCTGTGCCAACAATCTTATCGAGTTCAATATCACAATGGTTGCACTCAATAATCTCAGCCTTTGGTTGGAGTGCACGAACAATGTCCTTGATACGCGCCAATTCAGAAGGCGAAACCTCGGCCGCCTTGTTCAAAAGGACAATATTACAGAATTCAATCTGCTGGATTACGAGGTTCTCAATATCTTCCTCATCGATGTTCTCCTTTACGAGGTCCTCACCATTGCCAAACTCATCACGCATACGGAGGGCATCAACAACTGTTGTAACACAATCGAGGCATGGCACGCCATGCTCAATATACTCATCGCCCAAACGAGGGATAGAGCAGATGGTCTGTGCGATAGGCAACGGTTCGCAGATACCACTCGCTTCGATAACGATATAGTCGAAACGCTCCATAGCGGCAATATCGGCTAACTGCTGTACGAGATCCATTTTCAATGTACAGCAGATACATCCGTTCTGCAATGCTACGAGCGAATCATCCTGCTGACCAACGACACCGCCCTGCTGTATCAGTTCGGCATCAATATTCACTTCACCGATATCATTTACGATAACAGCGAACTTATATCCTTTCTCATTAGCGAGAATGCGATTCAAGAGAGTTGTCTTACCACTACCGAGATAACCGGTAAGAAGTAATACTGGAATTTGTTTGTTGTTCATATTGTATTTTTATCTTTAATCCGTTGAATAGTCTGCCACCATCTTTCTATACAAAGAGTACACACGTGTGCGAGAGATATATCCCTTGAGGACACCGGCGTTATCAACGACTGGCAGACAGAGAACATTGCGCGACTCAAACTTACGCATCACATCCACCATCGGGTCGTTGGTGCCCACCCTCGCCTCCACCGGCGACATCACCTGGGCAACAGTGAAACGGGCATACAACTCCGAGCGGAACATGATATGGCGTATCTTGGTAATGTCAATCTCGCCTAACAGCACGCCACCATTGTCGAGGACAGGGATGAAACTGGTCTGACTTGACGAAATGATACGAACCAGTTTGCCGAGAGGCATATCAGGAGTGACTGATGTATAGTCATCCTCAACCACCGACTCCATATTCATCAGTGTCAGCACCGACTTGTCGGTATGGTGAGTCAATAGTTTTCCCTCACGGGCAAGACGCTTAGCATAGATGCTGTGCTTCTCGAAGATGCTGATAGTCATCACCGAACAAACGCTGACAATCATCAGAGGCATGAACATTGAATAGCCTCCTGTAAGTTCGGCAATAAGGAAGATGCCCGTCAGTGGTGCATGCA
>JAUNIK010000113.1:2107-8051 GCA_030523505.1 Prevotellaceae bacterium
ATCACACCAGCCATGCCAAGCATTGTGAAATTCTTCTCAGGAAGATACAGTCCCAAACTGTGGGAGTTCCAGAAGTTAGAGAAAAAGAATCCCGCAAAACCACCGATAAACAGTGAAGGAGCAAAAGTACCACCACAACCACCGGCTCCGTTGGTAGATGCTGTTGCCATAGCCTTAAAAAGGATGACCAGAGCAACATACACGAGCAGCAGACTGCTATGTCCGGCAAAGAGAGAGCCTGCCATCACATCCGACCAGTCGTTGTCCGAAGCTCCATTAAGCAGGGTGTTGATAGCAGAATATCCTTCGCCATAAAGCGATGGGAAGAAGAAGATGAGCGAACTCAGGATAAGACCTCCCAACAGCAGTTTTCCGTATCGGTTGTTTTTCATCTTGCCGTACATGCCCTCACACGCCGACATTGAACGCATGAAGTAGAGACTGACGAGTCCACAGAACACTCCCAACAGCATGTTTGCTGGCACACGCTCCACAACCCAAGGGTTGTCCATGTGAAAGGAGAAGAGATTTGTGTCACCAACCAAAACATACGTGAAACATGTGGCCGTAACCGATGATATAAGGATTGGCAGGATGGAAGCCATGGAAAGGTCAATCATCAGTACCTCGAGTGTGAACACAAGACCGGCAATCGGCGCCTTGAAGATACCGGCGATTGCGGCAGAAGCTCCACAACCGACAAGCACCATCATAATCTTCTTGTCGAGTCGGAAAAGTCGGCCGAGGGAGCTACCGATAGCAGAGCCCGTGAGCACGATTGGAGCCTCAGCTCCCACGGATCCACCGAAACCGATGGTGATACCAGAAGCCACCACCGATGTCCATGTGTTATGCGTCTTGATAATCGACTGCTTAGAAGATATGGCATAGAGGATTCGAGTGATACCATGCGAGATATTATCCTTCACCACATATTTCACAAAAAGCGAAGTGAGCCATATACCCACAATAGGGAAAAGAAGATAGAGCCAGTTGTAGGTATCAGCATGGAAGTCGCTGGTGAGCAAATGCTGTATAAAATGGATGATAGTATGGAGCAGATATGCTGCCATAGAGGCGAACAAGCCGACAAACAGGGAGAGAACCAACAAGAAATTCCTGTCAGTGACATTCTTTATTCTCCACTCAATAAACCGCTGGAAACGACTCTTTCTTAGACTGCTCATCTTTGGATGTACTTTAATTCCTTATGATTGTTACCTGGCCGTTGATGATGCTTGAAGGAGTATGAGGGAGATGCTCCTGACGACGTGTCTCACAGGCATAATCTACTGCGTCAAGAATCTCCTTTGAGATGTCACAGTGGTTCTGCGCTGTCGGTTCACCACTGATATTGGCACTTGTCGAAACTATCGGACGCTGCATACGATAGCAGAGCTGCTTCGAGAAATCTTCCTGAGTGATGCGTATTCCTACCGAACCATCCTCAGCGTAAAGGTTGGCAGCAAGGTTGGAAATACCATCAAGAATCACCGTTGTAGGCTTTTCTGGAAGGGTGAGCAAATCCCATGCCACATCAGGTATATCGCGAGCATATTTCTGCAAACGTATATCACTGTCAATCAGGCAGATAAGTGCTTTTGTGTCGTCTCTTTGTTTAATCTCGTAAACGCGCTTCACAGCCTCAGCATTTGTGGCATCGCAACCGATACCCCAGACGGTGTCTGTTGGATAGAGAATCACCCCACCCTTTCGCATCACCTCGACAGCCTGTGCTATGTCGTCCGACACCTTGCGACCAGAAGGGAGGTTACGATCAAGGATTGATTTCTTCTCTGGCACTACCCTATTGTCATTACGGTCGTTTCTGCCGTAATTTGCATTCTTATTGAACTTTTCTCTTTTCATTTCTTCAAACCATTAACAAAATCCGATGCCTTCATTCGTTTCTTGCCAGCCATCTGCAGGTCGATGACCTCCAGCCAGCAGTCGGATGTTGCAATAAACAATTGTTTCTTCTCGGCACGAACAGTACCTGGAGCGGCGCTGCATGCGTCCGTTGTCTTTGCCGACTTGTAAATCTTCATCACCTGTGGTTCGGCACCTTCTGTCAGGCACACATTTGCCCATGCTCCAGGGATTGGACTCAGACCACGGATAAAGTCATAAACCTGCTTGCATGTCTTGCCGAAGTCTATCTCGCAATTCTCCTTAAACAGTTTCGGTGCATTGTGCAACTCCTGCGAATCGTCCTGTGGAACAGATGGCACATCACCATCGCTTTCGAGAACCATATCCACTGTGTCCTTTGCTATCTGTGCGCCGAGTGCCATCAATCCGTCATAGACATACTCCACATCAGCATCATCAGGAATTGGGAATTCCATCTGCTTGATGATACGGCCGGTATCTATATCGTGGTCGAGGAAGAATGTTGTCACACCGGTCATCGTCTCACCGTTGATGATAGCCCAGTTGATTGGTGCTGCACCGCGATATTGTGGGAGCAATGCGGCGTGAACATTGAATGTGCCGTATTTAGGCATTGACCATACCACCTCTGGCAACATGCGGAATGCCACCACTACCTGCAGGTCGGCATTGTATGACGCCAGTTCGGCAACAAACTCCGGATCTTTCATCTTCACCGGCTGCAACACTGGCAGCCCATGCTCCAAGGCATACTGCTTCACTGCAGGAGCTGTGAGCACAGCATGACGGCCAACAGGTTTATCGGGTTGTGTGACAACAGCCACAACATTATATCCTTCTTCTACAAGACATTTCAGAGTACCCACGGCAAACTCCGGCGTGCCCATAAACACGATTCTGAGATTTTCTTTCTGTATCATAGACTGCAAAGATACTACATTTTTGTCAAAAGACATAATGTTGACACAATAATTTCGCAATAACTTCGTTATTTTTATACTATGCATAGAATACAGTTTTTTCTCACGACAATATTTCTCCTTGTAAGTCAGCAGCTACTGGCCCAGACTTTCACGCTTGAAGGACGCGTCACCGACGAGTCGCAGGCTCCTATTGAATTTGCCACGGTGAGCTGCGTGGAACAGGGGAAGATGACCATGACAAACCTTGAGGGTAAGTTCTCCATACAGTTGACTACCGCCGATTCGGTGGTGGTGAAGTTCTCCATGGTGGGCTATCGTTCCAAGACACGAGTGCTGCGCAATCCTCGTTCCAACCAGAAGTTGCTTATCACTCTCGCTGAAGACAACACCCTTCAGGAGGTCACCGTAACAGAGGCAAGACGCCAGACGGGCCAGTTGGAAGAAATAAAGACCGAACAGCTGAAGGGTATGCCATCGACATCGGGTAATGCTGTCGAGGAACTGATACAGACTCAGGCTGGTGTGTCAACCCACAACGAGATGTCATCGCAGTACAATGTTCGTGGTGGAGCCTTCGACGAGAATTCGGTGTATATCAATGGTGTCGAGATTTACCGTCCGTTCCTTGTGCGCTCGGGCCAGCAGGAAGGTCTCTCTGCCATCAATCCTGACATGGTCGAGAAGATTGGATTCTCTACCGGTGGCTTCGAGGCAAAATACGGCGATAAGATGTCGTCGGCACTCGACATCACATACAAACGCCCGAAGAAATTCGAATCAACCATCCAGGCGTCGTTGCTCGGAGCATCGGCTTATGTGGGTTTTGCTGGCAAGAACTTCTCTTGGTCGAATGGCATTCGCTACAAGACAAACAGATATCTCCTTGGAACTCTCCAGACAAAGGGTGAATACCACCCTTCGCAGATGGACTATCAGACATACCTGTCGTATCAGCCATCAAAGCGATGGAGCATCGACCTGATTGGAAATATCAACACCAACAACTATGATTTCGTGCCTTCCGACCGCGAGACTTCTTTCGGTACTCAGGAGAATGTGAAGTCGTTCAAGGTGTATTTCGATGGTCAGGAGAAGGATGTGTTCCGCACCTATTTCGGTTCGTTGGGCATCACTCGTGAGATTGTCGAGGGTACTACCATAACACTCCTCGGTTCGGCATTCAAGACTTCCGAGAAGGAGGCTTACGACCTGCAGGGACAGTACTGGCTGACACAGACAGAGACATCCGAAAACCTTGGCGTGGGCACTTATTTCCAGCATGCTCGCAACTATCTCGAGGCTAATGTGCAGAGTGCCAAACTGATGGTAAAGCGCAAGACAAGAAGCCACAACCTCGAGGCAGGCGTCACCTTCAAGCATGAGAATATCGTGGAGCGAAGTGTTGAATACGAGATGCGCGACTCTGCTGGTTACAGCATTCCTCATACGGGCAAGGATCTGCAGATGGTTTACACCATGCGTGCCAACAACTCGCTGAAGGCAACGCGTATAGAGAGTTATGTGCAGGACACATGGCGATTCGGCGCTGAGGAGGGCACTCGCTACACTCTGAACTATGGTGTGCGTCTCAGCAACTGGTCGTTCAACAAGGAGACCATCGTTTCGCCTCGCGCCTCACTGGCTATAATTCCACTGTTCAACCAGAACCTCACAATCCGTCTGGCAACGGGATTGTATTATCAGGCTCCGTTCTATAAGGAGTTGCGCGACACCACGACGGTGAATGGCATAACCTACGCCAACCTCAACGAGAAGGCGAAATCGCAGCGATCGATACATTTCATCGGGGCTCTCGATTATCGTTTCAAGTGGGCCGACCGCCCTATGCGCATCACAGCCGAGGGTTACTACAAAGCGCTGGGCAACCTGGTGCCTTACAGTATAAACAATGTGAAGGTGGTGTATTATGGCGACAATGAGTGCTCGGGCCATGCTGCCGGTCTCGACTTCAAGGTGTACGGTGAGTTCGTGCCTGGCTACGACTCATGGCTCACCTTCTCGCTGATGTCGGCACGAATGAACCTCAACGGCATCTCTACCCCACTGCCTACCGACCAGCGTTTCGGCATCAACCTGTTCTTCACCGACTATTTCCCTGGTACCGACAGATGGAAGATGTCGCTCAAACTGGCTTACGCCGACGGTCTGCCGTTTGCTGCGCCTCACCGTGAACTGGAGCATAACACCTTCCGTGCCCGTGCCTACAAGCGTGCTGACATCGGTATGAGTTACCGTCTTATTGACAACACCCAGAAGCCGAAGAAGGCTATCCGTAACATCTGGCTCGGCCTCGACTGTCTGAACCTGTTGGGCATCAACAATGTGAACTCATACTATTGGATCACTGATGTCACCAACCAGCAGTACGCCGTCCCGAACTACCTCACCGGCCGCCAGCTCAACGGCAAAATCACCATCGAGCTTTAAGTCTGGGTTTTATATATAACAAGAATTTACAGAATTTTCAGAATTTATCCTTTCGGGATTTAGTGCTATAATGAAGTATCAGAATTTATCTTATAATTAAATAGGTCATTATATACAAATGGTTTACGAAAAGAATTGTTATGCCATATCTGGTTGTGCTTTTGAAGTGCATAAAGAGTTAGGGTGTGGATTTTTAGAGGAAGTGTATCAAGAAGCCATGGAAAGAGAGTTCACTCTTAGAGGCATTCCTTTTGAACCACAAAAACCGCTCACCATTAAATACAAGGGAGCAATAATGAATAAGTATTATATAGCCGATTTGTATTGCTTTGGTGAGATCATTGTGGAACTAAAGGCCGTTCAGGCATTGACCGACATTCACAAAGCCCAGGTTATCAACTATCTTAAGGCAACAGGAGCCAAAATCGGAATGTTAATAAACTTCGGTGCTCAATCCTGCGAAGTAAAGTATGTCTTCCCCTGGAAAAAACAGGAATAAATAAAATTCCCGTAATTCTTGTATAACATATATCCCACCACTCCACATAAAAAAGATCTGTTAATTCCGTAGATTCTTGTTTAATATAAAACCTCCGCAGTTTAGAAATTCTGTTAATTCTGAAATTCTTGTTTAATATATATCACCATCTCCGCATAAAAAATTCTGTAAATTCTGTAAA
>JAUNIK010000114.1 GCA_030523505.1 Prevotellaceae bacterium
CATCGCTGTCGCTAACTCTTAACTTTTAACTTTTAACTTTAGAGTACCCACTTCAGTTCCTTCAGTTCGTACTGGCGAAGGATTCCCTCCTTGTCGCGAAGAACGATATGCCCATTGCGTTTCACTTCCACAATCTCTGCCTCGAACTTACCTTTCGCATCCTCGTACTCATGGAAACCGTCCTTGCGGTAGAGGGCTTCGTGATAAGCTTTGATGATGCCCGTCTCACCATCGTGGATGAGTTGATCGTAGTAGTGGTCGAACTGGAACAGAATCTCGTCGAGCATGGTGTGGCGAGGAATCTCGCGACCGATAATCTGATAGAGCGACACCGGGTTTGGAGCATCACTGGTGAACTCCCTTTGGTTGAGGTTCAAGCCAACACCAAAGATACAGTCCTGCATGTTCTTGCCCGAGATTGTAGTCTGAATCAGTGTACCGCTGATTTTCTTGTCGTTCCAATAGATATCGTTAGGCCATTTCAGTGTGATACCATCAGTATATTTATCGAGAGCACCTTTGATAGCCAGTGCTCCCACCATGGAAAGCAGGAACTGACGCTTTACGAGAATCTCTTTCGGACTTATCTTCAATGAGAAAAGCAGGTTCTTTCCTTTCTCGCTTTCCCATGTGTTTGTGCCCTGACCGCGACCAGCAGTCTGGTAGTCGGCAGTGACAACAACATTCGTTTCTTCCACCTTATTAATATATATATTAGTGGAATCAACCTCTTCGAGTGCAATTTTCTTCCAAATCATATCAAGCAAGGGTTAAAGGCATCTTCTATATGAGTAATCTGCGGTTCCGAAGAGGGAACACCAACTACAGTGATGATATCGAAGCGTATCTCTGTATCGAGATTAAGCGATTTGATGTAGGCGTTGGCACAATATCCTATGCTGCGTACCTTCTTGATATCGACAGCCGCCTCAGGCGACATCAGTTCACCGTTTTCACGAGTCTTCACCTCAACGAATACCAGTGTGCGGGCATCCTCGGTCACAGCAATGATGTCGAGGTCGCGATGCCCCAGACGCCAGTTGCGCTCACGGATAGCATATCCCTTTTTTACGAGATACTCCGCAGCAGCCTCCTCGCCCCATTTTCCCAGTTCGTTGTGTCGTGCCATATCTGTTGTTTATCTTCGTGAGCGAAAAAAGTCCTGCATCAGCTGTCGGCATTCGTCCTCAAGAACACCGCCAATAGCCTCAGCCTTCGGATGAAGAGCCTTCGGTGCATATTCGCAGAAACCACGTTTTATGTCGGGAGCACCATAGACCACGCGACTAATCTGTGCCCAGCCGATAGCTCCGGCACACATGATGCACGGTTCGACGGTGACATACAGAGTGCAGTCCTGCAGATATTTCCCACCGAGCATATTCTCAGCAGCGGTGATAGCCTGCATCTCAGCGTGGGCAGTAACATCGTTGAGAGTCTCGGTGAGGTTATGAGCTCTGGCAAGGATTCGGTCTTTGCACACGATGATAGCACCGATAGGAATCTCGCCCTCAGCCAATGCTGCCTGCGCCTCCTGCAATGCCTTGCGCATGTACTGCTCGTCGGATAATCGCTGCTCCATTTTGTTTATTAAAAGGGTGGGGCTCTTTTATTTCACCAGAATAACCAGATACTTGCTTGTGCTCCAGAATGACTCAGGGTTGGTGATTCTGAGAATGTACTGCTTGTTAGCATCACGCTGGAGAGTGTAGCTGCTTGCTGGGTGAGATGTGAGGAGAGTAGCCGACTTTGAATAGAGCTTGATCTCCTTGTCAACACGGATATCTACCTTGGTGAAGTAACTCTTGTTGAAGTTCGACTGCATCACCTTGCCATCCTCGATGATGTTCTGAGCCTTCAACTCCGACTTTGTGCCGAACACATAGAATGCAGTGTTGAGAGCCTTGTCCTGAGCAGAGATAGTCTGAGCCTTGCGCTCGTTCTCCTCTGTGAGGGCATTGACATTGGTATTGAGGTCGGTAACGCGGTTATCGAGTTCCTGAATGTGGATATCCTTGTCGTCGAGCTGAGCACGGAGATTGAGCACTTCCTTCTCCTTGTCCTCCAACTGCTGCACCAATCCGTCGATGGTCTTCTTCAGCTGGTCGCTGTTGAGGCTGCTCTCACGAAGTTGGCGGCGGAGCTTGTCGATCATCTCACGGTTGCGCTGCATCTGTTCAGAGATAAAACGGATGTTCTCCTTGATCTGCTGGTTTTTGTTCGCGCCCTCACCATCTTTTGCAATGGTAACACGATTTTCGGCAGCGCTGATCTGACGCAATCCCTCGTTGATGGCGTTGACGGTGGAAAGCATGTCGTTGATTTCGTTGTCTTTCTGTACGATGACACGCTCAAGCGAATCGATACGCTCTGATGTTGAACTTGAATCCTGCGCATTCTTGTCTTGACATGCGGTGAACACTGTAGCACAGATAACGAGTGCTGCGATATACAACTTTTTCATATTATTCGTTTATGTTACGTTTATCTTTAGGTTCTTTGTTATTTTTCTTCTCTTTCACAGGCTTTGATGTGTCGCCGGCGAGAACAATCACAATCTCGCCCTTAGGTTCTTTTTCGGAAAAATGCTGGATAACCTCCGCCAATGAACCACGGACACTCTCCTCGTGAATTTTCGATATCTCGCGAGCCACACTGACCTGGCGCTCTTCACCAAACACCTCGGCAAACTGCTGTAGAGTCTTTAATAATCTATAAGGTGACTCATAGAAAATCATCGTACGGCGCTCCTCCTTCAACGACTCGAGATGAGTCTGGCGACCTTTCTTCTGTGGAAGGAAACCCTCGAAGCAGAAACGGTCGCAAGGAAGTCCGCTAGACACTATCGCAGGGATGCAAGCCGTTGCACCCGGCAGACAAATCACTTCGATGCCTGCCCTTGCCGCTTCGCGAGCCACGAAGAAACCAGGATCGCTGATACCCGGAGTTCCGGCATCGCTTATCACTGCGATGGTCTGACCAGCCTTCAGTCGCTCTATGATCTTGGCCGTTGTGCCGTGCTCATTGAACTTATGATGCGACATCAGTTGGTTTTTTATCTCAAAATGTTTGAAGAGGATGCCCGATGTTCGGGTGTCCTCAGCCAGTACGAGATCTGCCTCTTTCAGAATGCGGATTGCTCGCATGGTCATGTCTTCCATATTGCCTACCGGTGTAGGAACGATATACAAAATGCCCATATTCACGGCAAAGATAGGAATAATCCTCTTATTAACAAAAAATATTGCCTATTCTTTTGCTTTTTTTAAAAGTCTTAGTAACTTTGTCAGCAGAAAAACGAGAAATATGATAGATAACCTAGCCGGAGAGTCACATCGCCCAGGTAGAATAGAGGTGGTGTGCGGATCGATGTTTTCGGGAAAAACCGAGGAGTTGATTCGTCGTATGAAGAGAGCAAAATTCGCGAAACAACGCGTTGAAATATTCAAACCAGCCATAGATGTCCGTTACTCTGTGGAGGATGTGGTGAGCCATGACCATAATGTCATCAGTTCTACGCCAGTCGATTCCTCAGCGACCATCCTCCTCCTGTCATCGGAGTTGGATGTTGTGGGCATTGACGAGGCACAGTTCCTTGATTCCAATCTTCCGTCGGTGTGCAATGAACTCGCCAATCGTGGCGTGCGTGTCATTGTCGCTGGTCTTGATATGGACTTCCAGGGAGTGCCTTTCGGTCCTATTCCTGCCCTTTGCGCCATCGCTGATGAGGTGACAAAGGTTCATGCCATCTGTGTGAAGTGCGGCAATCTCGCTTACGTGAGTCATCGTCTTGTGCAGAACGACAAGCTGGTGCTCCTTGGTGAGAAGGCAGAATACGAACCATTATGCCGTGAGTGTTATCAGAAAGCTATAAACGAAGAAAAACAGAACAATGGAAAATAAGATTACTCTTGACAAGCTCGTCAGATGGGTGGGAATCACATTGCTCGTAGTAGCAACGTTGTTCACCTTGAATTATCTAAGTGGTGTACTTCTCCCGTTCTTCATAGCATGGTTTTTTGCCTACCTGCTCTATCCTGTAGTGAAATTTGTGCAGTATAAGATGCATGTGAAGGTGCGCGCTCTGGCCATCATCATCACGATGCTTATGGTGGTGGGAGTCATTGCCCTTGTGATGATGTTCATCATACCACCGATGATCGACCAGTTTGAGAGTCTCGGTAAGTTCGTGATACATTATATCACTACTGCAGGCAACGAGAAAAACAGTGTTGTTGCCATTGTTAACGAGTTTCTCCGTGAGAACCAGCGAGAGATAGAGGCATTCTTCCGCAGTCCTGACTTCGTAGAGGCCGTGAAGGCCGCCATTCCAAAAGTGTTCTTGTTCGTTGGTCATACGGCGAGCATCATCTGGAGCATCGTCGGTTCGTGTATCATGCTTCTGTATATGTTCTTCATCCTTTTGGATTATGAATATCTCACCGACAACTGGATTAAGATATTCCCAAAGAAGGTGCGTCCTTTCTGGCATGATGTGATGCACGATGTAGAGCGTGCCCTCAACAACTATATCCGTGGTCAGGGCATGGTAGCCCTCTGCATGGGAATTATGTTCTGCATTGGCTTCACCATCATTGATTTCCCTATGGCAATTGGTCTCGGTATCCTTATTGGCCTCATGGACCTTGTGCCGTATCTCCACACTTTTGCCCTCATCCCTACGGCCTTCCTCGCATTGATGAAGTCGGCCGAGACAGGGCAGAGTTTCCTCGTCATCTTCGGTTTGGCGTTGGTGGTGTTTGCTGTTGTTCAGGTCATCACCGATATTGTGACAACACCGAAGATTATGGGAAAGGCAATGAACCTCAACCCTGCTGTATTGCTCCTTTCTCTCTCAGTATGGGGCTCGTTGCTCGGTTTCATCGGACTCATCATCGCCCTTCCACTGACAACCCTCATCATGGCCTATTGGCAGAGATATATCACGAAGGAGGATGAAGCTACTCAGCCCCCAACAGCCCCCCAGCCCCCGAAGGGGGAGAAGAGAAGCGATAGCGAAAACGAAAACAAGTGATTATGAGTTTTCACTCCTCGCTCCTCACTCTTCATTCTTAAACGCCAGCAACTCTTGTATTGCTTCTTGTGATGAGTCGGTGAGAGTGAGTCGCAGGTTTTTGTAGCGCCCTTTCTCCACCATCTCTTCCATAAACGGATAAATCGGCACCTCTTCGTCCCAGAACTTCCTTCCAAGGAACACCATCGGCGATGAGATGCCGAAACTCATATAGTGGTTCTGCACTGTCTCTTGGAAAATCTCCTGCAGTGTGCCTGCCGAACCAGGGGTGAAGATCACTCCACCGCAAGATATCGTTAAGAGAGTGTCTTCGCGAATGCTGTTCTCAAACAGTTTTGCTATATGCGTGGCGAATGGGGTAGAGGGCTCATGACCATAGAGCCATGTAGGAATGCTCAGACTCTTGTATTCCTTCTGCGGGTATCTCTCCATCACCGTGAAAGCCGCCTCGAGCCATCCCTCGTCTTTGAAATCCGGAGCCAATGTCAGAGTGTACAGAGCCTGTTCCACCTCCTCGTCTGTTCTGCCAGCCAGCCATGCACCGAGATGCGTAGCCTCCATAGCTCCCGGTCCACCGCCCGATACCATCAGTGATCCACGCTCCGTCAGTTCTTTCGAGAGAAGAGCTATTTCCATATACATCGGTTCGTTGCGTAGCAATCCGTGGCCACCCATCACAGCTACGATTCTCTTTGGTTCGTAGTCAGCAAGGAATCGGTTCATTGCCTGTGTCACCTCGAAGTCGTGAAGCGAGCGTGCGAGGCTCTCCAACTGAGTGTCGGCCTTCTTGCCCGTAGCGAGGAAATGACGGTAAATCATTTGGTCGTAGCAGTTGGCAAACGACTCTGGATGGTTGCTATCATAGTCTTTGTAGAGCGTTGACGCATCGTACAAATCATGTTGTGTTACATTGAAAGGCACTTGTTTGAAATATTCACCTATTTGTGCCACAACTTGTATATCAGGAGTAGTAATCATTGTTTGATGGTTTGTTTTACGGTGCGAATATAGCAAAAAAAAGCGGTAAAGACAAAAAATATGTCTTAATCTTTTGGTTTTTCGCTTAAATTGTTGTACCTTTGCAACCGCATTTGAAAAAACGCGTGTATGTTTCGGCATTTATCGCGTCGAATGTAGATACGGAGATCCGCTAGCTCAGTCGGTAGAGCATCACACTTTTAATGTGGGGGTCTTGGGTTCGAACCCCAAGCGGATCACCAAAAAAGGAAGCCAATGACGGCTTCCTTTTTTTGTGTCTGCTTGGAGGTGAGACCCCAACGATTCGTAATCGAAGCGAAGCGCCGCTTTCGTAGCATCGCGGAGAAAGAACCCCATGGGGCTCACCCCTTACCACTCCTCATCCCCTCTTTCCGGGAATGCCCTCTCCGGATTCTTCAACTCCGGATACACCGAGTATATCATCTCTTGATCTTCCTTCGACAGTTCTTTCATCAGTTTTGGCTTGTCCTGTGGGCGAGTCTGTTTCTGGTTGAGCACATTCATCAGCGACCAGTCCTTGTTAGGATTCTCTGGCGAAGCATCCGCCGGTTCCTGGGCTTTGAGGTCGTAACGGGTAAAGTCGATGACATAGATAGAAGAGTCATCGTGATGCCAGTCGCGCAGAAGAGCCAGACGGAACTTAGGGTTCATAAACCAGCGCAGTTCCAGGTTGTTGTATGAGTCGCCCAATCCCGAACCACGCTCATTGAATCGGTAGTCGAAATCGTTGCTCTTATGTGCGGCACGCCATGCTTCGCCGAATTCGCCGAAGGTCACGAACTTTACATCCGGCCATCGCTGGCGAGTTTCCCCAATCCATTGCTCCATGGCAGGAATCATCAGTTCCTTGCCAAACTCATGATACATCTGTGTCTCCCAGATACATGTCACCCATCCGAAGCCGTTCTCTTCGAATCCCTTGTCGAAATGAATACTTTGTGTGTGCATTACCTCGCGCTGACCGAGATCCAAGCCCCATCCTTTGTATGTCTCGATAGGTCCCACACCTCTACGGCTGTTGAAGCCCGTAATCTTATGGCTGTTTGCACCAGTGCGACGAGCACAGATGAAGTCCATTGTCCATCCGTCGAGACTCACACAGTCCACGAAATCCTTCTTTCCTTGTGCCGGCTTGCAGAAATGTTCCAGCGAAGGGTAGTAAGGATAGCTCACTGAACCCTCGGCACCACCACCGTCGATGGCATGCTGGCTCCATATCACAGCGTGAGCCACATGGATATCCTCTTTCTCGGCAAGATATTTCAGATTCTCTGATGAAAGGAAACCACCCATGATACACTGAGGGCGATATCCGTTACCCACCATCTCTGTGATGTCGTTTATCGCCTCGTGCATCTCCTTGTTAATACGCTCGCGTGGCAGGTACATCACAGGGAAATACCCTGGGAAATAACTTATCTCATCGCCATAACGGTAGTGGCATTCCACAGCATACTGACGAATCTGGCGATAGTTCTCACGCTGGTCTTCAAGGGCGTTGAGGGTGAATCCCCATGTCAGTCGTCCGTCGGGATTGTCCTTCGCGAAAGCCTCACGAAGGGCGGTGACACTCTCCAATGTGTGCCATGCCTCCTCATCACGAGGGTGCAGTTTCACATCTCGCGACACCTCCCAAGGAGATGTGCGAATCATAAAGCATAGCGTCAGGAAACGGTTGCCGTTGAGTTCCAGTGGTTCCTGCGCCATAGAATGCTGCGCCATTGCTGAAACCGAAACGAGCAGAATTGCCAGAGTGAGTAGGATTGATTTCTTCATCATTGTTGGTTGATTGTTTTGGTGGTGCTAAGTTACGCATAAATACCGAAACATCAAAATAAAAACCATTCTATCAAACAGTTTTTTGCGGAATCACTGCGCAAATCGTAAAAATAATAGTCAAAACAACAAAAAGTCCGTACATTTATCAATCACCATACGAAAAGAAAGGAAATATTTGGGCTCACTAGTAAAACCCTGTGTTTAACCGAATATCATTGATAACCTGTA
>JAUNIK010000115.1:0-1808 GCA_030523505.1 Prevotellaceae bacterium
AAGCATCATAGCCCATTGGATTCAGCACATTATAACCCTGCAGACGCTTGAAGCGTGCATAGATATCACTTGCGATATAACCAAGTGGATGACCAACATGAAGGCCCGCACCTGATGGGTAAGGGAACATGTTGAGTACGTAGAACTTCTTCTTCGATTCGTCTTCAGTGACCTTGTAGGTTTTATTGTCAACCCATGCTTTCTGCCACTTCTTTTCAATGTCTCTAAAATTGTATTCCATTTTTTTAAGGTGGGTTCTATAAATTCCCACGGTTTATTGTTGTATAATGATGGGTATATGACCTTTTTCAATCTTTTTGTTTCTTTGCGGCCTATTTTGTAAGCCTCCTCAGTTGTAATGCCCGCATTACGCCTTCCTTCGCCTTCAAAATATTCTCGCAAATAATTCAAAAATATTGAAAAGCCAATTTATAGGACCCACCTTAAGTATATTTGGGTGCAAAGGTACTACAATTGGGAGACTTTTCAAAGAAAAAACACAAAAAACTGATGTTTACCGAACGCCTCATGACACTATTCTTGCAAAAACTTATCTTCTAATGGTCATAAATGGAGGATAACGCGCATTTTTTGGAATATTTTTTTTGTAATTTCTTAGGTTTATAGTAATTTTGCAGATACTTGAGTAAAAATGCAATTTTTATTAACTTGATTATAAATTAAAAATCCTTTTAGAATGAAGAAAACTTTACTCTCTCTTCTCGCACTCGTTATCACTATGGGTGCAAGTGCACAGACAAAAATCGATTTCAACGACATCGCGTCATTAGGTCTTTCTACTGCCGATTTCGTTACAGTTCCTAACGGTGATTCTGAAAACACTTATTATGAAATCACCGCAGGTGAGGGCACAACAGGTGTTATCGGCGACAGCAATGTAAAAATCACTGTTGCTCAGAACGAAAGTAAGACTACTGCTAAAATCTGGAAGACTACTTCGGGCGCTTATGAGTTCCGTACTTACAAAGGCCACACTGTAACTATCGCTCTCAAGAATGGTAAGAGCATCGTTAAGATCGCTGGTAACGGTGGTGCTCAGCTCAACTATTCAGGTGATCCAAAGGCAGAAGTTGTGGTAAACCTCACAGAAACAGCAAAGATCAAGTCGCTCGAGATCACTGCAAGCGGTGAGTCTGTTGACCCAGAACCACAGCCAGAGGTTGAGCACATCACTATTGCTGACTTCCTCGACAATGCTGATACAGAGACAACTTACGAGTTGACTGGTACTGTTCAGAACATCAAGAACACTCTTTACGGCAACTTCGACCTCGTTGAGAACGGTGCTTCTATCTATATCTATGGTCTTCTCGACCTCGAGGGCAACGCAAAGAATTTCGAAAGCCTCGGCATCACTGAGGGCACAGTAATCACTGTGACTGGTGTTTACTACGAGTACGCAGCTGCTGATGGCACTGTAACTCCTGAGATCAAGAATGCTCAGCTCGTTCGCATCGAGAGTGGCAATGTTGATCCTGTTGACCCAGTAGATCCAGATCAGCCACAGACTGTTACTGTAACAGAGGCTCTCAACATCATCAACGGTCTTGCTGACGGTACTACAACAACAGAGGAATATGTTCTCGAAGGTACTATCACAACCCTTGACGAGATTTCTACACAGTATGGCAACGCTACATTCATGCTCTCTGACGGTGCTCAGGAAATCAAGGTGTTCCGCTGCAAGGACCTCGGCAACCAGAAGTTTACCGATGAGAATGCTATCAAGGTAGGTGACAAGGTAAAACTCCAGGGTAAGCTCCAGAAGTATGTAAAGAATGGTGAGG
>JAUNIK010000115.1:1818-7985 GCA_030523505.1 Prevotellaceae bacterium
CCAGAGGTTGTCAACGGTTATCTCCTCGACATCAATGGTACTGGCATCGAGGCTGTTGCTGCTGACGCTGCAAACGGTGCTATCTACAACATCGCCGGTCAGAAGGTTTCTGCTAACTACAACGGTATCGTTATCATCAATGGTAAGAAATTTATGAATAAGTAATAGCAGTTACTGCCAATCAAAAATATAGGGGTGTACCATCGCGGTACACCCCTATTTTATATTATTTTGTTTTCGTTAGTACTCCCCCTTTGGGGGTTGGGGGGCAGGGGGCTTTACTTCCCCAACTCTATCACCGTAATCTCTGGCGTTGCTCCCACTCTCATTGGCATTGTACCACCGATTCCGAGGTTCACATACAGATGCTGACCATTCTCCTCGTAGTGTCCCGCGTGTTCCTTATATATAAATGCTGAGACATGGATACCGAATATCGACATCTGTCCTCCGTGAGTGTGGCCAGAAAGTGTCAATGGCACATCGTATTTGCCAAGCACCTCACCACGCCAATGGGTAGGATCGTGGGTGAGGAGAATACGGAAACAACCATCAGTGCCTTTAAACGTCTTTTTGAGGTCTCCACGCGATACGACACTGTGAATACCCATACTCTTGTTTTCCGAACCGCAGATGGCTATACTGTCACTGCCGTGATGGATAATGCAATTCTCGTTCATGAGCAGTTTCCAACCGAGGTTCTCACGTTCCATCTTTATAAGATGTTGTATATGCTGCTCTCTCTCGCGGTCAGTCCATGAGTGGTTGTATGGCATATAGTCGTGATTGCCAAGAATGGAATACACTCCGTCCTTTGCCTTCAACTGCTTCAAAACAGGCAGGAATGTTGTCAGTTCGTTTTCGTTCAGCGAAACAAGGTCACCTGTGAACACAATCATATCTGCATCGAGGGCATTCACCTCGTCAACAATCTGCTGCATCTGTTCCTCATGACCAGCCCATCCGTCGAGGTGCATATCTGAAAGATGCACAATCTTATATCCACGGAAACTCTCCGGCAGGTTGGCAAACTTGAACTCTACTGCTTTCTGCTCGTGGAAGAATCGACCCCACACGTTTCCATAGACGGCCAGCACTATCCACAAACCAACAAGTCCCAATGCAGTCCAAGCATAAGGGCGATAAGAACAACGGAAATGGAAGACAAGGCTCAGTGCCTTGACCACCAGATAGACGATATGCGGCACAAGGAGAATTATCAATGATATGCCGATGAGTGATATGAAGAAGAATTTCATCGCTTATTGAAATAATCGTATGTAACACTGAGGAAGAAGTAGAACACTGTTCCGAACACCAGTCCCGCCAGGGCATCAATCAGATAATGCGCCTGGATATAGAATGTTGCGAAGAACAGGAGTATGGCTAATGGCAATACACAGAAGAACACCTTCTTGTTGCGTGCATACCAAAGGAGCCACATACATACGGTTGTCACTCCCACATGACTTGAAGGGAATGCAGCCGTTGGTCGCTCACCGGCCCACTTCGCCACTTCCACAAGATACCAGAACAATCCGCCGGTCCATCCCGGTGAAGGCAGACAGTCGTCGGCCAAATCCTGATGGTTCTCGAAATAATGACCTATCGAAGGGAACACTCCCTGTTCGATGATATCCACTCCCACAGCCTTGAAATAGAATGTAGGACCAGCCACTGGCACGAAGATGAATATCACATAGAACATAAAGAATGATGCCAGGATGATGTATGATGTCTTGGTGAACTGCTGCCTACGATAGAGGAAATAGAACAGTGCCGTGAAGACTATTATAGGATAATACGACACATATCCCAAGTCGAGCGGTTCAGAGATGATACCCCAAGGCAGCAGTCGCGAGAATTCCAACGACGGCTGGCATCCGAAGAGTGATTGCTCCCAACCGCAGAAGATGTGGTCGAGATTGTTGAAACAACGGTTGAACTCGTATGTGTCGGGATACCAGTCGCCGAGCATCCATATCTGCACTGCCGCACGGAGCATCAGTGTGAACGGACATGGTGCAAGGCGATACACGCCCCACAAAACAGCCGTGAGGACAACGATGCGAATGCGGAACACAAGCATCGAGTCCATGTTATGCAGACTGTCGCGCATGAAAAACATCAGTCCGAGGGTGAACAGCAGATATACGAGCACTGCCCACTCCAACGCCAGAAGACCTTTCTTTGGCTTCTGCTCTATCTTGAATAATTCCTTTACCTTAAATCCAGCCATTTTCCTTATACCATTCAATGCTTAACTTCACTCCTTCGCGGAGTTTTACCTGTGGTTCGTAGCCGAGTTCATGGATAGCCGCACCAACATCACAACGCCAGTTGCGCTGACTCAAGATATGGAACTTATCCATATTCAGGGCTGTCACCTTTCCTGTGATCTTGCCCCACAACTCGCCTACCGTACAGATTACTCTCAACAGCCATACTGGGGCAGTGATGCGAATCCACCATGGGTTGCCCAACTCCTCGCGTATCATATCCGAGAAATCACGACTGCTATATACCTCACCATCGGTAAGGAAATACTTTCCACCCGATTTCTGCTGTTCCAAAGCAAGGAACACTGCCTGGACAACATCACTGACATAGACAAAGGTTATGTCCTGCTGACTGTATCCTACGGCAAAATCAGAGTGTTTCTTGATGCTCTTCACCATCATGAAATAATCGGTCTCACGTGGTCCATAGACTCCTGTCGGACGAAGGATGGTGTAGTTCAACTTATCCCTCAACTTACGGATATAACTCTCTGCCATGAGTTTCGACTTGGCGTAGTCGGTGTTTGGGTGTGGAGCATCCGAAAGGAGGATATCGAGGTGCGGAATACTGTCGCGGATTGGTCCGTAGATTGAAAGCGATGACATATACACAAACTTCTTCAATGGCATCTCCAACGCCAGAAGGGCATTGACGAAATGCTTTGTGCCCTCGGTGTTCACGCGGTAGAAATCCTGATGGTTGGCACATTTTGTCACTCCGGCTGCATGAACGACATAGTCGAAACGATGCGGACGGAGTTGCTCCGTGAGACGAGCCTCATCATCGAAATCCAGTTCGATGAAGTTTATGCGCTCATCCCGCAGATATCTCTTTGAACTGGTTTTGCGTACGGCTGCCCATGTCTCAAAACCTCTCTTCAAGGCTTCTTCAACAATAAAACTGCCTATAAAACCACTGGCACCAGTAATAAGTATTTTCATTCTTTTTGATATTAACGCATTATTTACCGAGTACAAAATTACTCTATATTATCGGCAATACAAAGCGAAATAGGCTTTTTTAGTAGAATTTTGGAAAAAACTAACAGGTTTTGTGCTAATATTACATAATAAAATTGTAATTTTATGGCGTCTATAAAACTATCCGCCGGATTTTCATATAACTTAACACTATATATTATGGCAGCAAACAACGCAACAAAAGAGAAAAAAATGTACATGCGCATCCGAAACCTCTGCGGTCTTCTGGGTGTCATTCTTCCTTGGCTGGCCTTGCTCTCGGCTGGTCTTGTCGATCACAGCAGTAGTCCCGAATATCAGGAACAATGGTGGTGGAGCATTTCGGCCACCTACTATCAGAGTCCGGCTCTCGTGGCTGTACTCACTCCGGCGGCTCTGGTACTTATATCGTATATCGGCTACAACACTACCGATAACATTGTGACATCAGCGAGTGGTATCTTTGGTCTGGGTATCATTCTCTTCCCTTGCAAAGTGGCATGGTTCAAAGCTGGCGCCCATGTGGGATTCTTCCAGTTGCCAATGGAGATTTCGAACACTATCCACTGTGCTTGCGCTGCATTCTTCTTCCTGCTCATTGCTCTCAACAGTCTCCTACTCTTCACCAAGACAAAGAGCAACGAGACAATGACCGACCGCAAGAAGCGTCGCAACCTTGTATATCGCATCTGCGGTATCGGCATGCTGGTTTTCGAGGGAGTGTTCGCCCTGCTGGCAGTTTTCGATGCTCCAGGCTGGACAACAATGGTTACGGAAATCATCCTGCTCCATCTGTTTGGTTTCTCATGGCTCACCAAGGGCGATGCGTTCCCATTCCTCAGAGATCTTCCTGAAGACGAAGAACCTTTGGACGAAGATATAATCCTCGTAGCAGATTAAAACAAATAGCGCCGGTGGTTGCCGGCGCTATTTTATTGTGTTCGTCTTCGATGACGTTTTCGTCATCGCTTTCGCTTTCGCTATCGCTCTCCTACTCCCCCTTCGGGGGTTGGGGGGCTCACAACACCACCTTCTTTCCTCCTCTGATATATATTCCCGCCTTCGGGTTGTCATCATTCACCCTTATTCCCCTTAGGTCATACAGGGCATCCTCGGTGGTCTGTGGGGCCTCCACATTCTTTATTGCATCTACCACCGGACCAACACCAAATCCAGCACTGCTGTGAGGACGGATATACACTTGATCAATCTTGTCGTAGAACATCGGCATCCCGTCTTCGTTGCGCAACATCGGCACATATTCGTGGATGAGTTTTGAAGAAGGGGCATATACTTTCATGCCATAGATACGACCGAAATATGGATAGTCCTGCAAACCACTGAACAAGGTCAGACGCTGGGTGGTCTTTGTAAATACCGAACGGTTAGTGGTGAAGGTTGTTCCGTCAATGGTGATATCCGAAAGACGTGCCTCAATATGATACTTATGCTCAAACTCATGATCTGTCAGTCCGTTGTTCACATATCCTCCAACGAAATAACCAAACTTGTCGCCTTCCGGATTCACATAGACAGAAATACCATCGTTGTAGCTGTTGCGACCTGAACAGATAGCACGCCATTTTTCATCAACAAACGGCTCTTCGTCGATATTCTCTGTGTAGGAATAGCAGTCGAACTCCAACTTCGTTGACTTTGAAGGCACATAACCTGTGTCGAACATATACGTATAATTCTCGCTTGGTCCTGTGAAATCAATATACTCCACATCAGAATAAGTATAATCCTCTGTAAAGCCTTCAAGGACTGGGCGGTCCCACTCCTGCGTTGGTCTATCGCCATTGAAATAAGGCCAACCCTCGCTGTCCCACATCACACGGTCGAGATACATACAGCGACCCTTATCCACATCACTTGCCTGATAGCCATGATAGCATATCCAGTCCTGACCGGCATCATCGGTGACAATCTCCGAACAGTGTCCAGGACCATATACAAATTCCGGATCTTTTGAGAGGATTGTATTGAAACTATTGTCGGTTGCCTTTCCACCGCTCTTCGACACATACGGACCTTTGATGCTCTTCGAACGAGCCACCACAAGATGATAGGTAGAGTTTGCTTTGTCGCAGCAACTACCTGCCGAACCAATGAGATAGTAATAATCGCCACGCTTGTGGATATAGGTTCCCTCAATAAGTCCACCGGCAATCTTGAATTTCTCAGCTCCTTCCTTCAACGACAATCCATCGTCGGAGAGTTCTATGCCATAGATATCGCGGAACGAACCCCAGAAGAGGTATTTCTTGCCATCTTCATCTTCAATATAGAATGGGTCGATAGAGTTCTGCACACCAATCTCGCTCGAGATGAAGAGTTTCTTTGCGTCGTGGAAAGTGCTGTAAGGAGAATCCGACCAGGCACAACCGATACCGCAACTCCACTCGCCGCCCCATGTGGACATCGAGAAGAACATAACATACTTATCACCTATCTTGTTGATATCCGGAGCCCAGATGCCTGCACCCTCAACAAACTGCGGACGGGTGGCACTGTTGAAAGCATTACCCACTGATGTCCAGTTCACAAGATTTTTCGACCTGTATATTGGCACAAAGTTTCCAGTACAATAAGCATAGTAGTAACCATCATCATGTTTGATAATCGTAGGATCAGGGAAATCCCTTCTGATAACAGGATTCTCATACGAATGTCTATCTGCTTTTGCTGTTGTAACGCAACACATCGCAACAACCAGCAAGAGAGTCTTTAATAACGTTTTCATATTGCCGTTTGGTTTGGTTTTGCTATTCTTCTGCAAAAATAAACAAAAAAGAATTAATTCTCGCATTTCTACCCTTTATTTTATAAAAAACACCATTTATCAGCAAAAATCAGCGGTTTTTCCGTGACAATCGCGTGACCCAACGGGCTGTCACGCTCTGGTCCTGAAAAATATTTGGAGAA
>JAUNIK010000116.1:0-3907 GCA_030523505.1 Prevotellaceae bacterium
AGGTTATCAATGATATTCGGTTAAACACAGGGTTTTACTAGTGAGCCGATTTCTCTGATGCTTTGTCGAGGTGACAGGGCTCGCGCTCGGCGACGAAGGAGACGCTTTCATAACGTAGTGGAGAAAGAACCTGCTCGCAGGTGAGAGTCAACCTCGCAAATAACAAAAAAAGCAGAGTAAAAACTCTGCTTTTTGTCGAGGTGACAGGGCTCGAACCTGCGACAGCCTGGTCCCAAACCAGGAACGCTACCAACTGCGCTACACCTCGGTTACAACTCTTTTTGAAACTTGTTTAGAACTCATTTCCGAATTGCGAGTGCAAAGGTAGTGCTTTTTTTTGAACCCTCCAAATATTTCCGGCTTTTTTTTTCGAAAATAATGCATTTTTCCAATTTCTCTTGATATAAAATAAGAGCACCGCCCCGTGGACAGTGCTCTTTCTATAGAAAATGCGGAAAATCGCAGATTTGTTATTTCTTCTCGTCTTTCAGCATTGCTGGGTCGTACATGTCGCCCTCTATGTAAAGACGGATCATTTCTGGTTCTCCGTTAGTACGGATGGTGATTGTCTTCTTGAAATGACCAGGAAACTTGCCTGTTCCGTTGTATGTCACCTTTATCTCACCCTTCTCACCTGGCAAGATAGGAGTCTTGGTATAAGCTGGCACGGTGCAACCACAACTTGCTACAGCCTGATTGATAACCAGAGGGGCATTACCAGTGTTGGTGAATGAGAATACGCATTTCTGGATTGCGTCGGTCTCGGCAAAAGAACCGAAGTTGTGGACAGTCTTCTCGAACTTGATTGCTGCCTGCTTGTCCTGAGCCTGGAGCATCATCACGCTGCCGATGAGCAGCATTGCTATCATCAAAATCTTTTTCATATTCTTATTGAACTATCTTTTTAATGTTTAATCGTTTGCAAATTTACTACTTTTTCTGCTAACTACGATTATTTGACGATTAAAAATGTTAAAGGTTCAACATAAAATGCTTTTTTTTGCCACTTTATTACCTTATATATAATATATTATCACATTTTATTTGTAATTTTGCATTCAAATAGGATAAAAATTCAGACATACTATGTACAGAACAAGAACTTGTGGAGAACTTCGTCTCCAGAATGCAGGTGAGGTGGTAACCCTCGCTGGTTGGGTACAGCGTTCACGTAAGATGGGAGCGCTTACTTTCGTTGACTTGCGCGATCGTTATGGCATCACCCAGTTGGTGTTCAACGAGGAAGCAAATGCTGAACTCTGTGAGCGTGCCAACAAATTAGGCCGTGAGTTTGTAATCCAGATCACTGGTAAGGTGGCTGAGCGTTACTCAAAGAACAACAATATCCCTACAGGTGAGATTGAGATTGAGGTGAGTGAGCTCACTGTTCTCAATGAGAGTGTGACACCTCCTTTCACTATCGAGGACAATTCAGATGGTGGCGACGATATCCGCATGAAGTATCGTTACCTTGACCTTCGTCGTTCGGCAGTTCGCAAGAACCTCGAGTTGCGTCATCATTTCTGTATTGCAGTGCGTAACTACCTTTCGAACCTTGGCTTCCTTGAGGTTGAGACACCAATGCTCATCGGTTCTACACCAGAAGGTGCTCGCGACTTCATCGTGCCTTCTCGTATGAATCCAGGTCAGTTCTATGCCCTTCCACAGTCTCCACAGACTTTGAAGCAGCTTCTCATGGTAGCAGGTTTCGACCGTTACTTCCAGATTGTGAAGTGTTTCCGCGATGAGGACCTCCGTGCTGACCGTCAGCCAGAGTTCACACAGATCGACTGTGAGATGTCGTTCGTAACTCAGGAAGACATCATCACAACCTTCGAGGGTATGGCAAAGCATCTCTTCAAGGAGTTGCGTGGCGTTGAGATTGAAGGCGACTTCCTCCGCTTGCCATGGATTGAGTGTATGAAGCGTTTCGGTTCAGACAAGCCAGATATGCGTTTCGGTATGGAGTTCGTTGAACTCAAGACTACTGGCAAGGATGGCGACTTCAATATCTTCCCAGAGGGCTTCGCTGTATTTGATGGTGCTGCTTATGTTGGCGGTATCTGTGCTACTGGTTGTGCTTCTTACACACGCAAGGATATCGACAAGCTCACCGAGTGGGTTAAGCGTCCACAGATTGGTGCTAAGGGCCTTGTTTATGCTCGCGTACAGGAAGACGGTAGCGTGAAGTCGAGCGTTGACAAGTTCTATACTCAGGAAACACTCCAGCAGATCAAGGAGAAGATGCAGGCACAGCCAGGCGACTTGATCCTTATCCTCTCTGGCGATGATGCCATGAAGACTCGTAAGCAGCTCTGCGAGTTGCGCCTTGAGATGGGTGAACGTCTCGGTCTTCGCGATAAGAATAAGTTTGCTCTTCTCTGGGTTACAGAGTTCCCAATGTTCGAGTGGAGTGATGAGGAAGGTCGCTTGATGGCAATGCACCACCCATTCACACATCCAATGGACGAGGATATTGACCTCCTTGACACTGATCCAGCAGCAGTTCGTGCTGACGCATATGATATGGTATGTAACGGTATTGAGGTCGGCGGTGGTTCAATCCGTATCCACGATCCAAAGCTCCAGGCAAAGATGTTCGAGATTCTCGGCTTCACACCAGAGAAGGCAGAGGAGCAGTTCGGCTTCCTCATGAACGCCTTCAAGTACGGTGCGCCACCTCACGGAGGTTTAGCATACGGTCTCGACCGTTGGGTATCAATCTTCGCTGGTCTCGACTCAATCCGTGACTGTATTGCATTCCCTAAGAACAACTCTGGTCGTGATGTTATGCTCGATGCTCCATCGTTCGTTGACCAGAAGCAGCTCGACGAAGACTTCATCGCTTTGAATCTTCCTGACATTGACTAATATCAATAAGCGGAAAAAGTGCTTTGACTTAGGTCAACAAAAGTGTTCTAGCCGATAGTATTCTCTTTGTTAAGTGGTGAAAAATATTTAACTTTGCAGTGTAATTTTGCAATATAGTTATATTATAACCCCGGAATTAATCTGGAAATAAAGAAGAAAAAAGAATATTATGGCAGAAAAGAAGACCGCAACAAAGAAGGTTGCAACAGAGAAGGCTGCTCCTGAAAAGAAGGCTACAAAGACTACAGCTAAGGCAGCAGTAAAGGCTACAGAGGCAAAGGCAGAGAAGGCTCCTGCAAAGAAGGCAACAGCTAAGAAGGCAGAGAAGGTTCTCTACATCAACGCTGAGAGCGTAGGTTTCCGTGCTGGTGATGTTTATCAGGCTCTCGCAGCAGCTGGTAAGTCACTCACTGTAGCAGAGATTGCAAAGGCTGCAAACATCTCAGCAGAGGAGGTTCTCCTCGGTATCGGCTGGCTCTTCAAGGAGGGCAAGATCGTAGGTGAGAATGTAGCTGATCTCCGTCTCGCTTAATTCAAAGCAACAGACAAAATGAATGGGGAGTTGAGGACAAACGTTCGCAACTCCCCAATATTTTTATAAAATCAAAAGCTCAATGAACTACGAACAGGCGATATTCGATGTTTTGTTGGAGGCAGGCGAGAAAGGTCTGTCGGTGAAGAATATTGCCCATCATGTGCATAATTCGCTCAATACCTTCTTCGACAAGAAGGAATACTCCGAGGTATATGCTCAGGTTCGTCAGTACATAAAAAATAATTCCCGAAATTCCTATTCAGTACTCGAGCATACTGCCGAGCGTGGCTGTTACCGCCTGAATAAGAATTCCGAGAAATATATACAGCTTCGACTGTTTCCTAATCCTTAGTAATCATCGTCAGAAGCATCTACGCTATCGAGTGTGAGGTCATCAGGATCAGCCTCGTAGGTAGTGCGATAGCTCTCCTCTTCGAGTGCCTCCTCATCGAAATCATCGTCATCGTCGTTGTCGCCGTATGTGTCGATGATCTCTACATC
>JAUNIK010000116.1:3917-7941 GCA_030523505.1 Prevotellaceae bacterium
CCTCGTCGTCGTCGCTGTGCCTTCTGCTGCGCTTCAAATCGAGTTCCTCATCTGGTTCAACCTTCTCAACGATAGGCTTAGCCTTTGCGAAGATTGCCTCTACCCATGTGCCCTTTGGAATCTCAAGCACCTGGAAATCGTCAGCTACCTTCTTCTCGTACATACCGCCAGGATTATGCAGACGGTCCTTTGGAAGGGTTGTGGTTGAGATGTCGAATCCCGAGAGGATGATATCCTGGATGCTCTGTGAGAGTGAATCCCAACCTCCACCGAAGTTACGGTCGATTACTTCGAGCAACTTTGCTTCTGAGATATGACGGATGTTTTCGTATGTAAGATCTGTCACGCGTGAAATAGGACGCTTCTTGATAGCCCATTTCTTTGTATCTTTGTCGCTCACCTTGAGCTGGCCAACCTTGAAGCCGCGAGCCTCCATCTTTTCTATTACTATTGGTTTGTCGATGGTAATCTCTTCGATTTCGAAAGCAGCACGGATTATGTCCATGTAATGACGCTGGTAATCTTTGATGTCAGCATCCTTTTCGGCATCTTTCCACAGACGGAAAATGTCGTTCTCCTGGAGCTCCCAGGCCAAACCTTTTGTAAGTGTTTTCAGTGATAATGTTTTTTCTTGTCTCATAAAATTCAGATAGAATGTTTATCTTTTGTTTATTTCAAGCGCAAAACTACGATAATTTTTTTAATATACCAAAATATATTGGCTATATATTTCAAAAAAAAATAGTTAAGCGAATATTCCTTGCTTTATATCGTGTTCGCGCATGTACCTTATTAATAAATGTGTGAACTCGTGATTCTTCAGTCCCCATCGAGGTGCAAGTAGCATATCGGCAGGCGACTGGCTGACAAAACGCTCCAATATGAGCGAAGGGCGCAGATGCCCAATATAGTGAGCCACGGTCGCTATGTACTCATCCAGTTCCATTGCCTTCACCGTTGGAACGAGCCCTTGTTGCTGTTCTTTTTCCCATTGAAGAGCCAGTCGGGTGTTGCGGATAATCTGCAGTTGGTGGATTTTCAGGAAATCGAGTGGGAGAGCGCTTATCATCTCTGCCGAACGGATTGTCATTTCATGCGTCTCGCCTGGCAGTCCGATGATGATATGCCCACCACAGAGAATGCCCGCTTCGTGAGTCATCTCCACAGCACGGCGGCTCTGTTCGAATGTGTGACCGCGGTTTATGGCTTTGAGAGTCGTGTCGTAAGTTGATTCAATGCCGTATTCCACCACCACGAAACAACGCTCCGACAGTTCCTTTATATATGCAATCTTCTCCTCGTCAATGCAGTCAGGCCTTGTGCCGATAACAATTCCCACAACATCATCCACTGCCAGTGCCTCCTCGTACAACTCGCGAAGACGCTCCAAAGGGGCATAGGTGTTGCTGTAGGCCTGGAAGTAGGCGAGGTATTTCATCTCAGGATATTTCCTTCCGAAGAATGCCTTTCCTTCCTCCAACTGCTGCGTCACCGATTTCTTCGCATCGCAGTATGCAGGGTTGAAAGTGTTGTTGTCGCAGAACGAGCAGCCACCCAATGACACCTTTCCATCGCGGTTAGGACATGAGAATCCTGCATCGATGGAAATCTTCTGAACTCGGTATGGAAAAGTCCTGCGAGTCCACGAACTATAGTCATTATATGGCAATACTTCCTGCATTGTATTCGATTTCTTATTCGTTTTCTTGCGAAGTTTTGCAAAGTTATAAAAAAGTTTGTATCTTTGCAATATTATTGCAGTTTAGTTGTGCATAAAACTTCATTCGACAAAAAATAAAACTATATATTATGAAGAAAATTCTCTTTTTGTTAAGTCTCATCTTCGGGACTATCCCTGCAATGCAGGCTGCCCAGTTGGAACTGAAGACAATGAACCGTGAGTTTGCTGCTCAGAATGTCCGTGGTGTTGACCCAATTCCTGGAACCGACCAGTATGCTCAGATCAGTCAGGACGGCAAGCAGATTGTGCAGTATTCATTCCGTACTGGCAAGCAGACAGCCGTACTTTTCGATGTTAATAACACCATCGTCGAGAAGATTGACGCTTTCGATGGGTATATCCTCTCGCCTGACGGCACAAAGATGCTCATCCAGACAAACACCGAGTATGTGTATCGCCGTTCGTTTGTGGCAGATTTCTATATCTACACCATCAAGAGCCACAAACTCGAAAAACTCTCTACAGGTGGTAAGCAGCAGGTTCCAACTTTCTCGCCTGACGGCAACCAGATTGCTTTCGTACGCGACAACAACCTCTGGCTCGTTAAGATGCTCTATGACAATGCCGAAAGTCAGGTGACAAAGGACGGTAAGTTCAACGAGGTTATCAACGGTATCCCAGATTGGGTCAACGAGGAGGAATTCTCCACCAACAAGAGTTTCTGCTTCAATGCCGATGGTACAAAGATTTGCTGGATTCGCTACGACGAGAAGGAAGTGCCTCAGTACTCCCTCCAGTTCTTCAAAGGTCTTGCACCAGAGATGACGGAAAACAGCGACTATCCTGGTCTCTATTCCTACAAATATCCAAAGGCAGGTCAGAAGAACTCGGTAGTTACTGCGTGGAGCTACGATATCAAGTCACATCGTGCACAGAAGATGCAGGTTCCGATGGATGCTGATGGTTATATGCCACGAATCTTCCCTACCGAGAATGCTGACAAGGTGCTCGTTGTAACCCTCAACCGTCATCAGGATGCCCTCCGTATTTATGCGGTAAACCCTTCATCGACTGTAGCCCAACTCATTGTCGAGGAACAGGTGAAGAAGTATGTCAAGGAGGATGCCCTCGATATGAAGATTATCAAGAACTCAATCCTTCTCTCGAGCGATCGCGATGGCTACAACCACCTTTACATCTATAATATGAACGGCCAGCAGGTTCGCAAAGTCGGTGATGGCAACTATGAGGTGTCGGCAGTGTATGGCTATGATGAGATTACTGGCGATGTTTATTATCAGGCGGCAGCCCTCAACCCACACGACCGTCAGGTGTATGTGGCTCACAAGAACGGCAAGACCGAGCGCCTCACTGAGAAGGAAGGCTGGAATAATGCCATCTTCTCGGGCGATTATAAGTATTTCATCAACACATGGAGTGATATGAACACCCCTTATGTTGTCACCGTTCGCGACAATCACGGAAAGGTGCTTTCTACAACTATCGACAACAAGGAACTGGCAGCCAAACTCCGCAGCAACGGTTTCTCACGCCGCGAGATGTTCTCGTTCACCACATCCGAAGGCGTTGCTCTCGATGGATGGATGCTCAAACCAGCCGATTTCTCTGCTTCTAAGAAATATCCAGTCATCATGCACCAGTATAGCGGTCCTGCATCTCAGCAGGTAGTCAACTCGTGGTCGTGTGGCTCAATGGGACAGGCGTTCGACTATTACCTCGCTCAACTCGGTTATATCGTAGTATGTGTCGATGGTCGTGGAACAGGCGGTCGTGGTGCTGAGTTCGAGAAATGCACCTACAAGCGTCTTGGTGACCTTGAATCAAAGGATCAGGTGGAGACAGCCCTCTGGCTTGGTAAACAGTCGTATGTCGATAAGGATAAGATTGCCATCTGGGGATGGAGTTATGGTGGTTTCAACACCCTGATGTCGATGAGTGAGGGCCGTCCAGTGTTCTGTTGCGGTGTGGCAGTAGCACCTCCAACAAACTGGAAATTCTATGACACCATCTACACAGAGCGTTTCATGCAGACACCTCAGGAGAATCCTGACGGTTATGCCATCAACCCAATCCAGCGTGCGGACAATCTCCACGGAGCATTGCTCATCTGCCATGGTTTGGCTGACGATAATGTGCACCCACAGAACACCTTCGAGTATTCAGAAGCACTTGTGCAGGCCGATAAGGACTTCCGTGAGTTGATCTATACCAATCGTAATCACAGCATCTATGGTGGCAACACCCGCAACCACCTCATGAAGCAGATAGTGGATTGGTTCAATCAGCACCTCAAATAGGGGTCGAAACAACTAACATCTAACA
>JAUNIK010000117.1 GCA_030523505.1 Prevotellaceae bacterium
ACCGCGAGAATAACTATTGTCCTTTAACTTCCCTAGCGAGTGAAGCGAGCGATAAATTCCCATAACTCCCTTTAACTCCTAGGTTTCGGAACTTCCGAAACTTTAATGAAATACGTGGAAAAGTGGTGGAAAACTATGGAAAAGCGTGTGGAGAACAAGTGGGTTTTCCGCACCTTTTCTTTTAATGAGAAGCCTCTGTGGAAAACCTAAATAGTTTATATCTACTTTTCTCTATACTTTTCCACGATTTTTGTCGCTGAAATATTATATTTTTATTACCTTTGCACTTGACTAAAAAACTTCTAAAATTGAAATAACATAAAATACTGATAATCAAAATCAATCAAAACGACGGTGTATTAAAATAGTCAAACAATGACTCACCGTAATGTAAAAATATCGAAAAAGTTATCCACATTATCCACCACATATAATCATCATCATATTTTTCTATTTAATAAATAATAAATAAGGATATGATGATGTGGATGTGGAAAAAAGCTGTTGAAAACAAATAAATACATCCTTATATGAAGAACTTACTTTTATCAGTTTCATTGCTTTTTGCAATCGGTGCTTCGGCACAGGATGCGGCAAGTTATGTAAATCCAATGATCGGCACAGCAGGTATGGGTCACTGTTTCCCAGGAGCATGTGCACCATTCGGTATCGTGCAGTTGAGTCCTGAAACCGACACAATCCCTCACAGTGTAAACGGCAAATATACCGGAAAGGTGTATGAGTACTGTTCGGGTTATCAGTATGAAGACAAGACCATAGTTGGTTTTTCGCATACCCATCTCTCAGGAACAGGTCATTCCGACCTTGGCGATATCATGATAATGCCACAGACAGGCTCTCTGGTGCTCAATCCTGGTACAGCCGATAATCCAGACGCAGGTTACCGTCAGCGCTTCTCACACGCCACAGAAAAGGCCTCTGCGGGTTATTATGAGGTGACACTACAGGATCAGAACATCCGTTGCCAGTTTACTGCCACCCCACGCGTGGGCGTACATAAATATACCTTTAATAAAGGTGACAACCAGCGAATCATCCTCGATATGCTTCATGGCATCTACAATTACGATGGAAAGGTTCTATGGTCGAGCATCCGTGTAGAGGATGAATACACCCTCACTGGTCATCGTATCACCAACGGATGGGCACGCGAGAACTACACCTATTTCGCTATTCGATTCTCAAAGCCAATCAAAAACTATGGCTATAAGGATATGAAGAAGGCTGCATATTATGGTTTCATGCGTAAACTGAATATTTATCAGAACTTCCCAGAGATTGCCGGACGTGATGTGGTGGCATATTTCGAGTTCGACAACGATGATCAGAACCTTGAAATAGAGGTGGCACTCTCGGCAGTGAGTCACGATGGAGCAATGGCAAACCTCAAAGCCGAGGCTAACGGCACTTTCGATCAGCTCTATGCAAATACATTGAATTCATGGAATAATGAATTGGAGCAGATTGTCTGCGAAGGAACCGACGAGCAGAAGTCAATGCTTTACACATCGTTCTATCACACAATGATCAACCCATCGATTTATCAGGATGTGAACGGCGATTATCGTGGATTGGATGGAAATATCCATAAGGCCAACGGTTTCACCAACTATACTGTCTTCTCGCTTTGGGACACCTATCGTGCTGAGCATCCTCTTCTCCAGCTTCTGAAGCCACAGAGAAACCGTGATATGGTTGTTTCTATGATTCGCCATCAGCAACAGAATGTGCATCATATCCTGCCAATATGGAGCCTTATGGGTAACGAAGGTTGGTGTATGACCGGTTATCATGCTGTTCCTGTAGTGGCTGACGCAATAGTAAAGGGTGCTGATGTACCATTCAATGAGGCTTGGAAGGCTATGGATAAGACAGCAAACTGTGATTATATGCCATCACTCAAGGCCTATAAGGAAAAGGGTTATTGCCCTTACGATCGTGATGGAACAGCCGCTTCAAACACCCTTGAATACTGCTATGACGACTTTACCATCTATGCTGCTGCAAAGGCAAAAGCAGAGAAAACAGGCGAGAAAGTTGACTATTCACAGTATTACAACCGTGCACTGAACTATCGCAATACAATCGATAAGAATGTAGGTTTTGCTTCGCCTCGTTATGACAACGGCAATTTCAAGGCTGATTTGGATCCTTATCAGACATATAACGAGGGTTTCATTGAGGGTAACTCATGGAATTTCTCATTCTCGGCACCTCACGATGTGTTCGGTCTTATCAATTGCTTGGGTGGCGACAAGGTGTTTGTAAGCAAGCTCGATCAACTTTTTGCAATGGATCTACCTGCTAAATACTACGAGGACAATGAGGATATCGAGGCTGACTGTCTTGTTGGAGGATATGTTCACGGCAACGAACCTTCACATCATATCCCATATCTCTATGCTTGGACATCACAGCCTTGGAAGACCCAGCAGTGGATGCGTACCATCATGAACAAGATGTATAAGCCGGTAGTACGCGGATTGGGCGGTAACGACGACTGTGGACAGATGTCGGCTTGGTATATCTTCTCTGCCATGGGATTCTATCCAGTATGCCCTGGTGTTGCTGAATATGTTATCGGTGCTCCTTATCTGCCTTATATGAAGGTTACTTTGGACAATGGAAATGTGCTCGAGATAAAGGCTCCGAAGGTGTCTGACAAGAACCGATATGTGAAGTCGGTGAAGATAAACGGCAAGCCATATTCAAAGCTTTTCATCACTCACGACGACCTTTTGAAGGGTGCTGTTATTGAGTTTGAGATGTCGGCAACACCAAACAAAAAGCGCGGTTTGAACCCAGCAGACAAGCCTTATTCGCTCACAAAATAAATAATTTCGTTGGGGCTCTGTTAAAAATAACAGAGAGGAAATCTTTATAATTATTTTTACATTTCGGAAAAGCGAAGAAACGGCTGAAATAAAAATATACAACAAAACAGCGTTTGTAATCAATTGATTATCAACGGTTTATGAAAGTGCCCATTTGACCTTGTCATTTGGGCGCTTTTATGATGTCAAAACGGCGGAATGAGGGCATGAAAACGGTGGAATGACACGGTGAAAACGGCGGTTTTATAATGCAAAACTGAAAAATATTTACTTTTCTACTTATATACTGCCTATATTGCCTGAATGATTTAATTATAAATAAAATATAATTAATTTTGCAATTCCATATTATTGATGTAATTTTGCACTTTGGTTTTATATACATTGAAAATGGGAATAACAAAATTAGCTCGTCCGATATTCTTGAAGCGTGCAAAACAAATTGAACGCTACAACACCGATGCTGTGGCTATACAGCATGAGGTGCTCCGCCGATTATTGCAGAAGGCAGAGAATACAGAATATGGACGAAATCATTTGTTCAAAAATACTGAATCATACGAGCAGTTCGTTAAGAATGTGCCGGTAAATACTTACGAGGAACTGAAGAATGACATAGACCGTATGCGTCATGGTGAGGCGAATATCCTCTGGCCTGAACAGGTGAAGTGGTATGCCAAATCATCGGGCACTACGAATGATAAATCGAAGTTCATTCCAGTGACAAACGTCGGTTTGCAGAAGATTCACTATGCTGGCGGCACTGATGTGGTGGCTCTTTATCTGAAGAACAATCCCGACAGTAAGCTGTTCGATGGAAAAGCATTGATACTTGGTGGTTCACATTCGCCAAACTATAATCTTCCTAACTCATTGGTAGGCGACCTCTCGGCAATCCTCATCGAGAATATCAACCCGTTTGTGAATCTCGTTCGTGTACCTAAGAAAAAGACTGCCCTACTCTCTGATTTCGAGATAAAGCGCGACAGAATTGCCCATGAGGTGATGGACAAGAATGTGACAAACCTCTCGGGAGTACCATCATGGATGCTTTCTGTGTTGGTTCGCGTTATGGAACTGAAAGGTGTCAACACCCTCGACGAGATTTGGCCAAACCTTGAAGTATTCTTCCACGGAGGTATTGCTTTCTCTCCTTACCGCCCACAGTATGAACAGATCATCAAGTCTTCAAAGATGCATTATATGGAGACTTACAATGCCAGTGAAGGTTTCTTCGGCATTCAAGACGATCCAAACGACAAGTCAATGCTCTTGATGATCGACTATGACATTTTTTATGAGTTCTGTCCTATTGACGCAATGAACGATGACGGAACTGTAGCTGATCCATCAAAGATTGTACCGCTGGAAGGTGTTGAGCTTTACAAGAACTACGCAATGATAATCTCAACATCTTGCGGATTGTGGCGATATCTTATTGGCGATACAGTGAGTTTCACTTCACGCAATCCTTACAAGTTCACAATCACTGGTCGTACTAAGCATTTCATCAATGCCTTTGGCGAAGAGCTCATTGTTGACAATGCCGAACATGGTCTTGAATACGCCTGCAAGATGACTGGTGCAGAGATTGCCGACTACACAGCCGCTCCGTTCTTTATGGACAATAATGCAAAATGCCGCCATCAGTGGCTCATTGAGTTTACAAAAGAACCAGAGAATCTGGAAAATTTTGCCACTATTCTCGATACAAAACTGCAGCAGTTGAACTCTGATTACGAGGCAAAACGCTATAAGAGTATCACTATGCAACGTCTCGATATAGTAAAGGCAAAGCCAGGACTCTTCAACCAGTGGTTGAAAAATGCTGGTAAACTCGGTGGTCAGCATAAGGTGCCACGACTCTCAAATTCACGAAAAATCATCGAGGAACTGCTGTTCCTTCAAAATAACATCGAATAAAAACGAATGCGTAAATTCTTCTATTTCATACTCTTTGCTGCTGTCGTCATAAGTTGTGCCAAACTGGACAAAACGTATATTGACGGCGGTTGGTTTGATGAAGACCCACCGAAAGTGCTCGGGGCTTCACCAGCCGATAAGGCTACGAATGTGAAAAGCAAGAAGATTTCGATAGTCTTTGATGAGTTCATAAAGGTAGAAAACCCAAACGAGAATGTCATCGTTTCACCACCACAGATAGAACCAGCCGAGATAAAAGCAGCCGGAAAGAAGATTGTGGTGGAGTTGAAGGATACGCTGAAGGAAAATACCACCTATACAGTGGATTTCTCGGATGCTATCACCGACAACAACGAGAACAATCCTATGGGCAACTACACCTATTCATTCTCAACCGGCAATTCCATCGACACTCTGGAAGTAAGTGGATATGTGCTTGATGCAGAAACACTGGAACCAATCCAGGGTATTCTCGTCGGTCTCTATGAGGCAGAAGAGGAAGAAACCACCGTTTCCGATGATTCATCATCGGTCGAAGACTCCCTCACTACCCTACTCGACTCCATCGATGTTGTGCCTTTCGACTCTACATTCCTCAAAAAGCCATTCCTTCGTGTGGCACGCACCGATGGCAACGGACATTTCGTTGTGAAAGGAGTGAAAGAAGGTCGATATAAGGTTTATGCACTCAAAGACCAAGACAATAACTTCATGCTCACCCCAAAGAGCGGTGAGATGATGGCATTCTACGAAGAGGTTGTGTCACCTTGGGTGTTCGACGATTTCCGTCAGGACACCACTATGCTCGACTCCCTCCGTATCAAGAGCATTGACCGAGTGCAGTATCGTCATTTCATGCCAGACAATGTAATGCTCATGGCGTTCTCGGAAGCCCAGACCGATAGAGCCTACCTGAAAGCCGAACGAAAAGATGCTGAGAAGTTCACACTGTTTTACAGTTATGGCGACACCCTTATGCCAGAGATAAAAGGATTGAATTTCGATGCTGAAAATGCGTTCCTCATAGAGAAAAACGAAAAGCAGGACACCATAACATATTGGTTGCTCGACACAGCATTAGTGAATCAGGACACTCTGGCCATTGAGATGACCTTTCGAATGACCGACACTCTGGGTGTTTTGCAAATGCAAACCGAAACCTTGGAAATCCTTGCCAAGACACCATACGAGAAACGTCTGAAGGAAAAAGCAAAGGCTTTTGAGGCATGGGAAAAACAACAGGCAAAGAAGAAAAAGCGTGGTGAGCCATATGATTCAATCATGCCGCCAGATCCTTTGAAGTTTGAAATACAGTTGCCACAACAGATGTCGCCTGACAAGAATGTGACATTGGCTTTCAATACCCCATTGGAGTTGCTCGATTCAGCAAAGATTCATCTCTACATACAACGCGATTCAACATGGTTTAATGCCGACTGGGAACTGCGTCAGAAGCCGAATACCGATATCCGAACATTCGAGATTATGGCAGAATGGCAACCGGAATGTGAGTATTCACTTGAGATTGACTCAGCAGCCTTTGTCGATATCTATGGCTTTGTGTCCGACAAGACAAAGAAGGGACTGAAGGTGAAGAGCCTCAACGACTTCGGAACATTCGAGGTGACAATGCCTGGAATGGAAGGCAAGAATGTCATTGTGCAATTGATAGAAAACGGTGAGAAACTCTATAAGGAGGTGTTCACCAATACCGGCAATGCTAAGTTCTTCTATCTGCAGGAAAAGAAATATTTCATGCGTGCTATCGTAGATAGTAACAATAATGGTGTGTGGGATACAGGTAATTTTGCAGAGATGCTTCAACCAGAACAGGTGTATTATTATCCGAAGGAAATAAACTGCCGTGCTAAGTGGAATCTCACAGAGACCTGGAACGTCACTGCGAAGCCGCGTAACGAGCAGAAACCATCGTCGCTGGTAAAGACTAAGGCAAAGAAGAAACAACAGCGTACAGGCCGAAATTTGAAGCGAGCACAGGATATGGGCATTGAATTGCCGGCAAGGTTCAAGAAGTGAAAATATAAAGGAAACAATATACCTTTTGGCACAAGATAATATCGTATTTCTTTATCGAGTCTTTTTATTTTTATCAAGAATTAGAGAATTAGAGAATTTACTATCCAACATGAGATTTTCCATCCGGATGGCAATTCTAAAATTCTCGAGAATTCAAAGAATTATTATATGCAGAAAATAAAATTCTCTAATTCTCTAATTCTTGACAAGAAAAAAATATAATATGCCTATTTATATATCATTACTAAGTTAAAAGTAAAAAGTGAAGAATCATGCGCAGAATATTATTATCACTTGTATTTATTCTTGTTTGTTGCGGGGTTTCGGCACAGTGCAATTTCAAGAATACAGCCGTAAAAGGTGGTGAATATATTTCATATAACCTTTATTATAACTGGCAGTTTGTGTGGGTGAAAGCCGGCACAGCCACAATGACTACATCCGAAACCACATACAAAGGTCATCCTGCTTATCGCACATCGCTCACAACAAGAGGCAACGGACGCTTGGACGACTTCTTTGTTTTGCGCGACACGCTCCTCGGATACACCACCCTTGATATGGCTCCACTCTATTATAGAAAAGGTGCCAGAGAGGGAAAATGGTACACTGTGGACGAATGTTTCTACTCCTACCCTAACGGAAACTGTCAGGTGAAGATGCACAGACAGAAAAACAGTGGTGATCACGACTGGGCAACACGCACTTTCGAGAACTGTGTCTATGATATGGTGAACATCTTCCAGCGTGCCCGTTCGTTTGATCCAAAGAACTGGAAGCCTGGTTATGAGGTAAAATTCCAGATTACCGATGGTACGAAGGTGCTAGATGCAAAGATAAAATATTCAGGTAAATCGACAGTCAAGGCTGACAACGGAAAGAAATACAACTGCTTGCAACTGTCTTATATTGAGCGAGACAACGGCAAGGATAAGGAAATATGTCGTTTCCATGTCACTGACGATGCTTTTCATATACCGGTTCGTTTGGATATGTTCCTGCGTTTTGGTTCAGCCAAAGCCTTTCTCACAAATATAAAACGATAAGGAAACCTGATTACCGTTTTAGTAATAAGGTCAATTTGTCGCAAAATCGCAAATC
>JAUNIK010000118.1:0-1636 GCA_030523505.1 Prevotellaceae bacterium
CGTTGTCGAGCACCACCACCAATCAGCGTATGTATCGCATACATAAGGAACTGGCACCGGGTAGTACCGCCAACATCACCATTGAGATGGAAAACATAACCAGTCGTTTCTGGAAGAAATAAATCACCTCGCTCATCTGCATGGAAGGAGAGGAATAAATGTAGGAGGCAATGAGAAAGGCCGTAACAATAATTTTCGTTTTCGTCTTCGTTTTCGTTGGCAGTCTCCCAGTAGGCGCTACTGCCAACAACCTTATGCCGCGTCCGAAGCATGTTGTTCTTCATGGACGAAAATGCATGAAGACAGGAGGTGTCATGCATATCAGCGACGCCACTCATTCTGCCTTGTTGCAACAAGTGCTGAATGATGCTGGGTTCAACGTTGTGCTTGATAATCCCGATAATAACAGCGAAACACACAAGTATTCCAACCGTAAGTCATTGACAACCACAGTCACATTGGTTGATTCCATCCTCAGTGCTGATGGCAGTGTTGCCTATGACTATCCCCTTGCTGGTTACGACAACGAAGCCTACCACCTGTCGGTATCTGCCCGAGGCATTGCCATCGAGGCAGTCAGTCGCCTTGGTGTAATACGTGCTGCACAGACATTGGCGCAGTTGGCACAGGGTGGTAACGGAAAGATAGAATGTTGCGACATCATCGACTGGCCTGCGTTCAAACTGCGTGGCATGATGCATGATGTTGGTCGCTCGTACATTGACTACGAAAAGATAAAGCAGCAGGTTAGGCTCATGGCCAAGTTCAAGGTGCACACCTTCCCTTGGCACATGACCGAGAACCAGGCATGGCGCTTCGAGGTGAAAGCCTTCCCGCAGCTCACCGCCGCCGAGTCGATGACACGCCTTGCCGGTAAGTATTACACACAGGAGCAGTGCCGCGAACTCGACAGCATTGCCTATGCACTCGGCGTCACCATCATTCCTGAGATTGACATGCCCGGCCATTCCGAGGCTTTCAAGCGTGCCATGGGCCATTCCATGCAGACCGATGAGGGTGTTGCAGAACTGAAACAGGTGTTGAATGAGGTTGCTGCTTGCTTCCCACATTCGCCATATATACATATCGGAGGTGACGAGGAGACGATAACATACCCTCGTTTTCTGGAAACACTCATCAGTCATGTGCATTCCCTTGGCAGGAAGTGTGTGGTATGGAATCCTATCAACGGCGTGACGATAACCAAAGACCTGGGCATCGATATGACACAGATGTGGAGCACCCGTGGAAAGAAGGTCGAGGGAGTGCCTAACATCGACTGCCGCTACAACTACACCAACCATTTCGATCTCTTTGCCGATGTCGTTGGCATATTCAAAAGCAACATCTATTATCAGCAGCAGGGCGATGCCGAGGTGGCGGGATTCATCACCTGTACATGGAACGACCGCCAGTTGCCTACCGAGGATGATATAATGCGCCAGAACAATGTATGGGCAAACCTCCTTGCCAGCAATGAGCGTGCATGGACGGGTGGGGGAGAACGGTATATCGAAGAAGGCGGTACGGTGCTGCCTGTTGAAGGAAAGGAATATGAGGAGTTTGCCGATTGGGAACGCCGGTTCATATACCACAAGCATTCTACTCTTGCTTCACAGTCGATAGTCTATGTGCC
>JAUNIK010000118.1:1646-7912 GCA_030523505.1 Prevotellaceae bacterium
GTTTGGCACATATTCGAACCGGAATATGGCGAACGCGTGGTCCGTGGTGCAGGAACCTATCTGCGTCACACCTGGGGCAGTGTTGTGCCGGGCGTGTATGGCGATGCTACAATGGGCAGAACGGCATACGCATGGACCACCATCTATTCTCCGAAGGAGCAGACAGTAGGAGCACTCATCGAGTTCCAGAACTATTCCCGTTCGGAGAAAGACCCAGCGCCGGAGTCAGGCTGTTGGGATATGAAAGGTTCGCGGGTGTGGGTTAATGGCGAAGAGGTGATGGCACCATCGTGGCAGAATGCCGGAAAAGCCATCACCAACGAGACAATGCTGCTCGATGAGAACTGCACGGCCCGCAAACCGACACCGATACATCTGGTGAAAGGTTGGAACCGTGTGCTCATCAAGTTGCCTTACGAACCAACCCGCTGCCGCCTGAATAAATGGATGTGGTCGTTTGCTATTACTTCAGATTCCAGCCCTTCATTGTAACATGATGCTTCTCGCCGGCAATGGCCTTTGTGTCGATGATAACCTCGCGGGTTTCGCCTGGGAGAAGACACATGAAATTGTCGGTATAGAACGCCGGACGAACCGGTTGACCTGCTTCGTCAAGGAGTTGCAACTGTGTCATGAAGGCTATGGTATTCGACACATTCTTCACCTTTACCTTGAAAAATTCCCTGCCGTCCTGTTCCCACGAACTGACAGTTGTCTTCACCTTGCTTGGTTTCAATGCCGAGAGTGACTCAAAGCCCGATGTCGCCGGACCAGTGAGTGTTGTCCTGCCCTCGTATCGGTCGTTGCTGCGCCAGTAGAAGTTCTGGCTCACCTCCTTGCCCTGAGAGTCCATCAGTCGGAGTTTTATGAAGTGCACCTGCGAGATGCCCTCAGGGAAGTCAATCTTGAAGACATCATTCACCACGCCATCCTCTGGGATATCCACGCTCACGATCTTGTTCCACAGACGGCGACTGTTGATGTCGTACACCTCTGCCACGACCTTATATCCGGCAAAAGCCTTGTAGTATTCATTGTAAACCGACACCGTATTCTTCAGATAGTCATACTGCGCGTGCAGTGGTTGCAGTGAGTTTTGGGTGTAGTAGAGCGACGCTGTAGGTTCGAGGAAATAATCCCACATACGGCCACACACTTGCCACATTGTGCAGTTATGATACCAGAACAGCAATCCCGATGCATAGCGATCGCCAAAGCCGTATTTGTTGTAGTTCCATGTTTCCCAGATCGACTTCGCGTTCATTGCGCCCACTGCCTGTCCACGCTGTGCAAACTCGTCGATGGAGTGGCACTTGCCGTATTTCTCGGTCAGTTCGGCATACATCGTCGTCATCAGGTGGAAACCGCCACCGTCGTGATAATCCCACACCTCTTTATTTATAGGCCAGAGGTCTTTCTCGTCCATCATCATGCGGAGCGACTCCACGAGTGGCACGGTTGGTGAACCATACTCCGGGTTGAAACCATCAATTCTGCTACCGCGGTCGGAGGCGGTGTTCTCGTAGTTCTGCATCGGGTTCACCTGTTTGTAAGGACTGCCATCATGCACTCCGTCACATTCCGACTGCATCTGATAGCCGCGTGTGCCGTCGAGTTTCATTATCAGTTCGTGAGCACCGTTGGTCTCGGTACTCTCATTCGATGATACATAATATGACAGCGATGGGTGATTGCGGAGGCGTTTCACCGTTGCCTCCACATTGCTCAGGTAGAGCGCCACATCATGAGGATGCTTCGTGTCGCCGGTCATCCAGAACTCCTGCCACACCATCAGTCCCATCTCGTCGCACAACTGGTAGAAATAGTCCGACTCGGCAATGCCACCGCCCCACAGACGGATGAAGTTGATGCCCGACTGCTGTGTCATTCGAAGTTCGGCATACATACGCTCGTCGTTGCCTCGGAGCATAGCCTCAGGCAACCAGTTCGTACCGCGAACAAAGATCTTCTTGCCGTTCACATAAAACTGGCGTGAGTGGTCGGGTGTGTTCTGGTCGGATGTTATCTCACGAATGCCGAAGCGAGTCTCAGTCCTGTCGCTCACCTTCCCGTCGATGACTGCCTCTATCGCGAGGTCGTACATCTCCTGACTGCCCTTGAACAGCGGCCACCACAGGCGAGGGTTCTTTATCACCAGTTGCTTGAACTCCTCCGGTGTGAACACTACCTCGCGGGTCTCGCCGCGGAATAGGTCGATATCCTTGCTGAAGGTGATGCCCGTACCCTTTATCTCGCCCCTGAGAGTGCAGCGCACACCACCGTTCGTAGGATTAGTCACCTCCACGCTGACCGTCTCCCTTGCCTCGTCGTAGGCAGGTTTGCTTAGTTCCGATTTGATGAAAGGATGTCGCAGTACGGCATTGCCGGTGGCATATAGGCTGATGCTCTTCCAGATGCCCGTATTGCGATCGCGGATGCCATCGTTGAAGGTGAAATCCCAACCGACGGTCATCAGCATCGAGGTGTTCAGACCAATGTTGCCGTCACCACCATTATGGTATTCGCCATTGGCAGCGCCCCAGTTCTTGTAGGCTATCGTTCCAGGCACATCCACCGGCAGCACCTTCACGGCAAGGGCGTTCTTTCCGCCAGCCTTGGCAAAGTCGGTGATGTTGATATAATCCTCGCGGAACATTCCCGCCATGTTGCCCAGCAAGTGGCCGTTCACCCATATCTCCGCCCTGTAGTTTATGCCGTCCACCTGAAGCCATATCTGCTTGCCCTGATAGTCGGCAGGGATGTCGAACTCTGTGCGGAACCAGTAGGTGTAGAAGTCGCGTCCCACCTTCGCTATGTCGGGTATGACGCCCTGGTTCAGTTCGTTGTTCATGCCGTAGTATGGTTCCGGGTACACCTTGTCATATACAAGTGAGTTGAGCACTGTGCCCGGCACTATGGCAGGCATCCAGCCAGCAGCGGAGTAGTCAGTAGTGGAAATCTGTTCAGCCCTGTCACTGATGTCGCCGGCTTTTTTCATCACCCACACAGCATCACCGCCGTGTCCGTCCTTTGAATCAAGATAGATACGATCATTGCTGCGGTGCAGGTTCACCGGCTGTGCTGTCACATTCGCTGCAAACAGCAACGAAGCCAAGAAAAGGAATAGTCTCATCGTTTTATAATGTTTTTATTTTGGGCAATAGAGTTTGTCGGCTGGGATAGGCTGATCGACGGCTTTCAGCGTGCTGACGGTGATCTTCAGCATCTGTCCCATATAATCCTCGAAATAGTCGAGGTGCAGATGGTGGTAGCCTTTCTTCAAACCGATATATCCGTGTTTCTCATCGCGACTGTGACTGCCGTCGTTGTCGATAACCAACTGTCCATCTACATACAGCATTGCACCATCGTCGGAGGTGATGTTGAAGCGATAAGGACCGTCCTCATCAACGAGCAGGTATGTGTCGAACGAATAACCGAAATGATCCTCGCTCGGAGCCTGCGAGATGTCGAAGACAGGCATAACACCCGTCTGCACCACCTTGCCGCTGAGCATCTCAGGCACATTCTTCGCATTCTCGTTCTCATAATAGGTGTATGCAACGCCGTGCTTCTTCGGTTTCACATCCAATGCCGGCAACCGCTCCGGACACATCGTGTCGTTGTAGTCGAGAGGGTAGTAATAGCGCGGTTCGGCTCCGTTCATGGTGCATATCCACGACTGGAATGCATGCTCGCCTTCCTTCAGGTCGAAGAGGCGTGCTCCCACCGGCACTCGCTCGTTGTGGCTGTATTTGCCCGACTGACGACCGAAACCTAAGGCTATTCCCTTGTACATGCTCACGAAGTCGTTGGTGTGGTCATGCCCCACGAACATTCCCATGATATCGCCCTGCACATACGCACGCTGGAAGAAGCCTGAGTTCACCTCGGCAGGACTCGCACCACCGACGAAAGTACCGAAGTGAGGCTGTCGTCCGGCAAGGATATGCTCCTGCAGACAGATATGGAAGAACGCAAGCGATGGAACTGGCACACCGTCGTTCTGCGCTTTCAGGGCGTTGCTCGTATGTTCATACCAGTCAATCTGGTCGGTGTGAATCCAGTCGTAGTAACTGTAACGCTCCAATCGAGGTTCCTTTGGGTAGTCGTTGGAGTCGATGCACCATACGGCAGCCTTCACCCTCGCATCCTTTTCGCCGTGGATGGCGAGCATCTTGTTGCCGTGACCATAGATGCCCTCCTCGTAACAGGCATTCACGCAGTGAGGAGCCCAAAGGCGCAACCACTGGTATATGCTGTCGGCAGGGATTCCCGGCTCGCACTCGGCATCATGGTTGCCCATGATGACAGCGTAAGGAGTATCGGTCTCTTCCATCATAGAGATGATCTGTCGCCAGCCGGTCTTAGCCTTGCCGCCTGTGACGATATCACCCGTGAGCACTATGAGGTTGGGCTTCTGACTGTTTACAACAGCACGCACCATGTTATGGCAGAGCGCTGTGTCAACAGGTGCGTCGCCCCAATGGAAGTCGGTGAACTGTGCAATACGGAAGTTGCCGTTATGGAAACGCAGAGGCTGTGGCTCATACTCGCCAGCTCTCGTCGTGGTAGCCATCAGAAGGCATAACAGGAATAACAGATGTTTCATAATAGGTTGAATTGTTTATATCAGGTTCTTTCTTATTCGGATTGTTGGGCGATTGCTGGGTGGAATGGCGGCCTGCGCTTCCACCAGTCGTCGGCTTCGCCAGTGATGACACGGGCAAGTTCGTTCATCACGAGGCACATCTCGCGACTGACGGTTGCCTGCTTCTGGTATTCATATCTCCACGGCGATATCTGTACCATGCGCATCTCGGCACAGGCATAGAAAGCCCGACCGGTGGGTTTATAGCGGTCACTGAAACCGTTGTCCATGATTTCTATCAGCGGCAGCAGTTCGCTCATCAGCTGTTCTTTTATCTCCTTCTCCTTGGGCGAGATGAACGCCGACACGATGACAGCCCCCTGTCGTACAGCGTCTATGACAGCCGCCTTCTGCTCCTCGAAACGCGTTGCATCAGCGCGATGGCAGATGAGTGGCAGTTTCTGCGGGGCTGCCATGATGGACCTGTTGCCGATGAAGTCGAGACTGAGGGTGAGGGGCTGGGCAGTTGCGGCTTGCTCATCGAGGGGTAGAGCGATTGCCGATTGCTCCTTGAGGGGCTGGGTGGCGATTCTCGCCATGATCTTAGCCTGTGCCTCCCGGCATTTCTGCTCGTTGTGGCCGAAGAATCGGTCGGCGCTGATGGCTCGGGCTATGGCTGCCGGTGTCCAGTTCTTGGAATGCTTGTTGCGATGGATGCAGAAGCACTCGTAGTGATTGCCCTTGAGGAGACGGCGCTCCGCCTGTTTGGCGATGTATTCCAGTTTTATCTGTACCTGCTCCGGCGTTATCGGCTCCGTGTCGTTGTATCCACGCACAAACAGCGCCGGCCCTCGGAACGACCGCGTGTGATCGCGGTCGCGGTCAGGCTCAATATAGCCGCGTCCCCTTTGCTTTGAATTTAATGACGCGCGCGCGTCATCATCAAATTTCATGTTCTTCCAGTCAATGCCCAGCGAATCCCAGTATGCATGGCTGCATCCGGCCATGAAGCCTCCTATTATTTGCCCCAGGTGGCGCCTGTTGCCAGGCATTAGTCTCAATAATCCATGAAAATGCTCAGGCATTACCTCGCAGGCAATGACTTCTACTTCTGGGTAGTAATTCGGGGTTCGCTCCCAAACCTCCTTCACCTTCTGTCCGAGGGCGGTGTATTCGCAGTGCGGGGCGTTGGGGCCTTGGGCTCCGATGGAGCCTTTTACCATGCTTAGTATCGGGGCATAATCGCGGGTGTTGAGTGTCACGAAGAAAACCCCCTCACGATAGTTGGTGAGGGCATCTCGCTTCAGGGCGTCAGGTGTTGCCGCCTCTTTGGCTCGGATTTTCGCCAGTTGTGCCTCAGTCAGTCTCGGCATAGGAAAGAGGATTTGATTGTTCGCTAAGGCAAAGGTAGTGAAAAAGAATGAAACCTGCAAGGAATCCGGTGGGAATGTTGAGTTGCTTGTAATTATAAGGGGAAATGTGATGCTCGTGTTTACAAATGTGAAAACCGTTTACAAATTTAGTTTTGTAATTTCGCTTGCAAAAATAAACTTTAATTCATGGGATAAGTACTATGGAGAAATCTTGAGGGATGTACTTATAAGTGGTGATAACGCGGTATGTAGATGGTTTGTTTTTGACCTTTTTATGTAGATTTTTACTAATCACAAATTTA
>JAUNIK010000119.1 GCA_030523505.1 Prevotellaceae bacterium
TGGAATCTCCATAAATGCTTTCAGTTTTCCCATAGACCTTCCCCCAACCCCTTCCTTACAGGACGGGGAGTAATTACTCTTGGGGGTGTAGAGTTGTTTGTGGTTTATGTTTTTTATATTATCCTCCTCCCCCCTCATATGTCGTATATGATATCTACTCCCCGTCCTGAAAGGAAGGGGTGAGGGGGAAGGTCTTTTTTAATTATTAATTATCTGCATGTTAGCAATCTTCTCCTGCAATTTGCGCATCTTCTCTTCTTCAAGAACACGCTTGTACTCGATAGGTACAACCTGGATGAAGTCCTCGATGTAGCGGTTCCAGTCGTCGAGCATCTTGCGAGCAAGAGCAGAACCAGTGTAAAGATAATGCTGACGAATCAGTTCGTGGAGTTCCTTGCGATAAGAAGTCTCCTCAACGAGGTTGATCTCCACCTGATCCATATTACAGAAATAGTCGAAGTTATGGTTCTTGTCCCATACGTAAGCCACACCGCCCGACATACCTGCCGCGAAGTTACGGCCAGTCTCGCCGAGAACTACCACACGACCGCCGGTCATATACTCACAGCAATGGTCGCCAGCACCCTCGATGACAGCTATAGCACCCGAGTTACGCACACCGAAACGCTCACCGACACGACCGTTGACATACAACTCACCCGTTGTAGCACCATAGAGACCAGTGTTACCAGCGATGATGTTATCCTCGGCAACGAAGTCCTGGCTGGCACGAGCAGGAGGAAGGATAGAGATGCGACCACCAGAAAGACCCTTTCCGAAGTAGTCGTTAGCCTCACCTTCAAGTTTCAGGTTTACACCCTTCACAGCAAAGGCACCGAACGACTGACCCGCAGATCCCTTGAACTTGATGTTGATAGTTGAGTCAGGCAATCCTGTCTCACCATATTTCTTTGCGATGACACCCGAGAGCATTGTGCCCACAGCACGGTCGGTATTCTTGATAGCGTAGTCAAGGTTTATCTCCTCGCAGTTGTCGATAGCGTCCTGTGCAGCCTTGATGATAAGCTCATCCTTCACGCCCTCAACCTTTGTGTAAGCCTCGCGATCCCAGCAGAGAGGAGCGTTGCCCGATTCCTTATGCATCAGACGAGAGAAATCGATGGTGCTCCACTTATCATGAATATCGTTTGAAGCATCACCCTTAGGAAGGCTTGTTTCTATATACTCAGTATGACCGATGATATCCTTGAGTTTCTTCACACCCATTTCTGAAAGGTACTCGCGTACCTGCTCAGCGAGGAACAGGAAGAAGTTTTCAACATATTCAGCCTTTCCATGGAAATGTTCGCGGAGCTTTGCATCCTGTGTAGCAACACCCACTGGACATGTGTTGGTGTTACACTTACGCATCATAACGCAACCCAGGACGATGAGTGGGAGAGTACCGAATGAATATTCGTCGGCACCGAGCAGAGCCATCATAATCACATCGCGGGCTGTCTTCAACTGACCGTCGGTCTGTAGGCGAACCTGTCCGCGGAGTCCGTTGAGCACGAGAGTCTGCTGTGTCTCTGCCAGACCTATCTCTGGTGAGATACCAGCAAATCGCATTGATGATGCTGGTGATGCACCAGTACCGCCCTCGGCACCCGAGATTACGATGAGGTCGGCTTTCGCCTTTGCCACACCGGCAGCAATAGTACCGACACCGCTCTCAGCAACGAGTTTCACGCTGACAGCAGCGGTAGGGTTGATATTCTTAAGGTCGAAGATGAGCTGTGCAAGGTCTTCGATAGAATAGATATCGTGATGAGGTGGAGGTGAGATAAGAGTGATGCCAGGGATAGCGTTACGGGTCTTGGCGATGATGTCGTTCACCTTGAATCCAGGCAACTGACCACCCTCACCAGGCTTTGCACCCTGTGCCACCTTAATCTGAATCTCCTCAGCATTTACGAGATATTCGGCAGTCACACCGAATCGGCCCGAAGCAATCTGCTTGGTCTTTGAAGAAAGACTGACGCCGTTTACATCAGAGTGATAGCGAGCATTATCCTCACCACCCTCACCGGTGTTCGAACGAGCACCAATCTTGTTCATTGCAAGAGCCAGCGCCTCGTGAGCCTCGATGGAAAGAGCACCGAACGACATTGCACCTGTTACGAAGTGCTTTACGATAGACTCAACAGGTTCAACCTCTTCCATTGGAGTAGGAACGGCAGCCTTCTTGAATCCCATAAAGTCGCGCAGGAAGATTGGCTTCTCCTTCTTATCGACAATCTGCTCCCACTCCTTGAATTTCTTGTATGATCCCATGCGGGTAGCCAGTTGGAGTGTAGCGATAGTCTCTGGGTTCCATGCGTGACTGATACCCTCCTTGCGATAAGAGAACAAGCCCTCGTTGGGAAGGAGAGTCTTCTTTGGTTTTCCTGTTATATCCGTTGGCAAGTAGTCGTAGGCATTATCGTGCAGACGGATAGCATCCTTTGCTATTTCGCGAAGACCGATACCACCAATAGTACTTACCGATGTACCGAAATATTTCTGCAGTAACTCTTCTGAAACGCCGATAGCCTCGAATATCTTCGCACCGCGATAAGAGCGGATGGTAGAGATACCCATCTTCGACATGATCTTCTTCAAGCCCTTGTCAACAGCCTTGATATAGTTCTTCTCGGCAGTAGAATACTCCTCCTGAATCTTATGAGTCTTCACGAGATTGTCGAGAACAGCGAAAGCCATGTAAGGGCAGATTGCCGATGCACCATAGCCAAGCAGAAGGGCAGCGTGCATCACCTCCTTGATTTCGCCCGATTCAACGATGAGGGCTGTCTGTACACGCTTACCAACTGAGATGAGGTAATGATGAACAGCCGAAACGGCAAGCAATGAAGGGATGGCAGCGTGAGTCTCGTCGATGTCACGGTCGGAGAGGATGATATAGTTCACGCCCTCGTCAACGCTCTGCTCTGCCTTCTTGCACAGGCTGTCGAGGGCAGCACGAAGACCGCTCTCGCCCTTGGCAATGTCAAAGAGGATTGGCAGTTTTGTTGTATTGAAACCCTTGTAACGGATGTTACAGAGGATATCGAGTTCTGTATTTGTCAATACCGGCTGTGGCAGACGAACCATCTTACAGTTCGATTCATCAGGAGTAAGGATGCCAGAACCTACACGACCGATATATTCGGTGAGCGACATCACGAGTTCCTCGCGGATTGGGTCGATGGCAGGGTTGGTGACCTGTGCGAACTGCTGACGGAAATAGTTGAAGAAAATCTGTGGTTTATCAGAGATGACAGCCAGTGGAGTGTCGTTACCCATAGCGGCAACAGGCTCCTGACCGTTGGTACACATCGGAATGATGGTCTTGTCGATATCCTCCTGACCGAATCCGAAGGCTACGAGTTTGCTGTCGTAGTGGATTACAGAGTTATCGACCTTACGGCCACTCTTCAGTTTCTCCAACTGGATACGGTTTGTTGAAAGCCACTGACGGTAAGGATGCTCGGCAGCAAGCTTAGCTTTTATCTCACCATCATAGTAGATGTTGCCTTCCTGAGTATCGATGAGCAGGATCTTTCCTGGCTGCAGACGACCTTTTGACACTACATCGCCCGGTTCGAAATCCATGACACCCACCTCGCTCGCAACAACCATCATGCCCTGCTTGGTGATAGTGTAACGCGAAGGACGCAAACCATTACGGTCGAGCATACCACCAGCATAACGGCCATCCGAGAACATCAGTGCAGCAGGACCGTCCCAAGGTTCCATCAAGATAGAGTAATACTCGTAAAAAGCCTTCAAATCCTCGGAGATAGGGTTCTTGTCGTTGAACGATTCCGGAACGAGGATAGCCATTGCCTGAGGCAACGACATTCCACTCATCACGAGGAACTCGAACACATTATCCAGCGATGCTGAGTCCGACATGCCATCCTGCAGCAAAGGCAGGAGATCGTGTACATCGCCCAGGGCAGGACTTGAAAGCACACTCTCGCGAGCCTTCATCCAACCACGGTTGCCACGCACTGTGTTAATCTCACCGTTGTGGGCAATGAAACGGAATGGCTGTGCCAGTTTCCATTTAGGGAAGGTGTTGGTAGAGAAACGAGAATGGACGATAGCCAAACCCGATGTGAAATAGTTGTTGGCAAGGTCAGGGTAGTAACGGCGTAACTGTGCCGAAGTGAGCATACCCTTGTAGATGATATTCTTGCAAGAAAGAGAACAGATATAGAAATCCTCGTCGTCGATACGGTTCTCAATCTTCTTGCGTACCTTATATAATATACGGTCGAACACCGGCACGAGTTCATCGGCCACACCAGTGACAAATATCTGCTTGATGTCTGGTTCAACCTCTCGCGCAGCCTCGCCTACCACCGATGGGCAGGTAGGCACATTGCGCATGTGCATCAGATTCAGGCCCTCGCGTTCAATCTCCTCAATCATTATCGACAGAATCTGTCCCTGTCGCTGGGCATCCTTCGGCAAGAAGATAAGTCCTGTGCCGTACTTGCCCTTTTCCGGTACTGGGATTCCCTGAAGGAGAATAAACTCATGAGGAATCTGCAACATGATACCCGCACCGTCACCTGTTCCGTCGCGAGTCTCAGCACCGCGATGCTTTGTCCACCAGATCGTGGCTCTTGTTACCGTGGATGTTTACCACCATACCCACACCGCACGCATCGTGCTCGTAAAGTGGGCTGTACAATCCTTTGTCTGCTACTTTTTGCATAACGTTATCCTTATCAAAATTCATCCAAATTTATCAATGTTATCTCTTTGAAACTACACACACATATTACGCGAATACTCGCATAATGTTATAAATTATCTGCAAAAATACAAAAATCCTTTCATTTTGTAAACTTGAAGTGTGATTATTTCTGCAGAAAGTTTCTTTGAGTTGTGGTTGTCTTACAATATGCTTTTATAATTTGCTTTTGCACTTACATATTGTAAGGACAATGCTTTGTATTACTTATAATATGTAATTTTGCGATATATAGAAACAACTTTTCCTTAGTTGTTGTAAATTTGCAAGGTGAAAGTGGCATATTTTTGCGAATTATCAAAAGGTGAGGGCTGCAAATAAAAAACTGAGAATGATAATTTGTGTTTTCGCTTTTTTTTATTACCTTTGTATCCCGTATTACAAGAAACGATTTTTTTATTTGTATGAAATACGGTTTTGACAATGACAAGTATCTCAGAATTCAGTCTGAGCACATCAAGGAGCGTATCGCTCAGTTCGGTAACAAACTTTATCTTGAGTTAGGAGGCAAGCTTTTCGACGATCATCACGCCTCACGCGTATTGCCAGGTTTCAAGCCTGACTCAAAGTTGTGCATGCTTTCGCAGTTGGCTGACACTGCAGAGATTGTCATTGTGATCAGTGCTCTTGACATTGAGAAGAACAAGGTGCGCCAGGATCTTGGCATCACCTACGATATGGATGTGCTTCGTCTGCGTACAGAGTTTATGAACCGCGGATTCCTCGTAGGCAGCGTTGTCATCACCCACTACAACGGACAGAAGAGTGCCGACAACTACCGTCAGCGTCTTGAGCGTATGGGCATCAAGACATATTACCATTATACCATCGAGGGTTATCCTCACAATGTGGAGCTCATTGCCTCAGAGGATGGTTTTGGACTCAACGATTATGTAGAAACAACACGTCCATTGGTCATCGTCACAGCTCCTGGTCCTGGTTCGGGCAAGATGGCTGTTTGTCTGTCACAGCTCTATCAGGAAAACAAGCGTGGCATTGAGGCTGGATATGCAAAGTTTGAGACATTCCCAGTGTGGAGTCTCCCATTGAAGCACCCAGTGAATATTGCCTATGAGGCTGCAACAGCCGACCTGAACGATGTGAACATGATCGACCCATTCCATCTGGAAGCTTACGGCAAGACAGCTATCAACTACAACCGTGATATCGAGATCTTCCCTGTGCTCGACGCATTGTTCGAGGGTATCTACGGAAGCAATCCATATAAGAGCCCAACAGATATGGGTGTGAACATGGTTGGTTTCTGCATCAGCGATGATGATGCTTGCCAGGAGGCTTCAAAGCAGGAGATTATCCGTCGTTACTATACAGCCCTTAACGATATGGCTAATGGTGCGGGTAATGACAATGAGGTACAGAAGATTGCTCTGCTGTTCAAGCAGGCTGGCATCAACAGTGCTTATCGTAGCGTTACTGTTGCTGCAAAGGAAAAGAAGGAACAGACTGGTTGCATCTCAGCCGCAATAGAATTGGCTGACGGCACTGTTATTACCGGTAAGACAAGCGAATTGCTCGGCTGTTCGGCTGCATTGCTTATCAATGCAATGAAACATCTTGCAGGTATTGATCACGAGTTGAAGCTCATTCCACAGAGCCTTATCGAACCAATCCAGCATACGAAGATCACCTATCTCAACGGTCATAATCCACGTCTTCATACTGATGAAGTGCTCGTTGCACTCTCTGTGCTCAGCACTAACGACGAGAACTGCCGCAAGGCATTGGAACAGTTGCCGAACCTTCAGGGATGCCAGGTTCACACAACCGTGATGCTCAGCGAGGTTGACCGTAAGATCTTCAAGAAGCTCGGTGTTGACCTCACCTGCGATCCAGTGAAGAAGGACTAAAGAACAAGAGACCCCCTCCGCCAGCGGAGGGGGTCTCCTTAATTCGCTTTTTCGAATTTGTACCCTAACGCACGGAGCTCCACGCTTGCTCCGATTTTATACAACACCTTTATGCTACGCACAAAGACATGGAAGGCAAGAGGTGACTGTGGGTCGATCTGCTCATGGCGAATCTTGTTGAGCACCTGCTGAGCGCAGTTCTGTACAAGCTTTTCGCAGTTGGTAAACTCTTCACCACCTATACCGAGCACCTTCTGGCGAATCTCCTCGTCCATATAGTCGAAGCCCCGCTTGTCGCGCAGCACTTCATAGAGGTTCATCTTTGAATAGTAAGCCCAATCCTCGTCCCAGTAGCGAGCCACAGCCATGCCAAGATACATAGCCCAGCCGAGGGCTACATTAGGATAGTCGGCAATCTCCTTGACAGCATCCTGCAGGTAGTAAGGTGCAACCTTGTCCCACATTTCGGCAAGGTCGTCGGATTCAAGCAACTGGCCCTGAAGCTTGCCCTGTGAGGTAAGCATCAGAAGCAGATGCAACTGTAAGTCCTTTTCGTATTTGTTGAGATATTCTATTTGTTCCATATTGATAATAATTGTTCGTAGTTGAAATCAGAAAAATCGTCGATGACGTAATCACATTTATCTTGTATCGCCTCGCGTGAGTTGCCTGTAGCCAGTCCTACAGTGAATATTCCAGCCCTCATTCCGGCTTCCAATCCAGTGAAGGCATCCTCGAAGACGATACATTCTTCGCGTTGGCATCCTGCCACTTCAGCACCAAGGATGTAGCAGTGAGGATCGGGCTTTGAAGCAGTGAAATCCTCTGCAGAGAGGATGCGGTCGAAGAGTTGCAGGAATTCCGGTTCACGCTCTTTGAGCACTTTCATTTTTGTCGGTGGCGAACTAGTGACGATGATGCATTTCACACCACGACTTTTGAGTTCTTTGACGAAATCCTCCGCACCCTTGATGCGGGGGAACACCATCGTCTCCTCAAAATCGTCGATAGCCTTTGTGATGTCAGTCCACAGGTGCTCTGGGAAATATGTTGTGAGGATATTGGTGAGGGTGGTTCCTTTTATCCTCAATGCAAAATCCTCTATATCGGGACGTAGTTTCTTGCCTATCTCTCCCCAAAAGGCGGTGTATTGTCCTTCGGAATCGATGAGAGTACCATCAAGATCGAATAGCGCAGCGCGTAATTGTTTCATATAATGCAGTATTTTGGTGCAAAGGTAAATAAAAACGATAAC
>JAUNIK010000120.1:0-4668 GCA_030523505.1 Prevotellaceae bacterium
CGGCACATTTTCCTTCTTCACCTTTCTATATATATAAATCCATACTATGATAATGATGAAGACAAGGAATACCAATAAATGGGAATCGGAGAAATAGCTGATGAACTGCGATATAGGATCGTCGGGCACCACATTCGGCAAGAGATCACTCTCGTGAGTCCAGCCAAACACCATTTCTGCATTTGCCACCTGAACCCACACAGAGTCAATGCTGTCGGTAGGAATCATTCGGATGTCGGCAACAACCAATCGATCGTGCTTATACACTGCAAAAGTGTCGGTAGGCATGTCCGAGATTTTCTCCTCAGGCTGTTGGTTGAGCAACTCAAGTGAATCTGAGGATACAACAAAGTTGTAGTTGTTGGTGTAATGGTGGGTACTCTGGAATGACAACGAGTCCAGCTGATGCTCCGTGAGCGGCACATAAGCATCAGGCACATTCGTAGGTTTGCTGTAGCATCCAGCCAAAAGGCATACGAACATCGTGGATATTATCAACCAGAGGGTTCTTTTCATCTTTTTTTGCCAGCATAGAAATGCTGGGAACTAATTATTTCATTGGCCAGAGGTTCATCTGGCAGTGTTTGCAATCGAATTCAAGACGGAACTGACGACCATCACCAAGGCGCAGTCGGAGTGGTTCCTTCCAAAGAGGGCGACGGCCACCACGCTTTACACAATAGCCGAGAGAATAACGCAGACAGTGACGGCACTGCATCAGAGGGAGTGCATAATCCTCATAATCCACCTTCGGCATTATCTCGAATGCGGAGAGGATGTCCTTCGCACCTTGTTCTTCATAGAAACGGCGAGCCTCCTCGTTGGCAACATTCTTCACATCAACTGGCATCACTGGCACAGACGGTTTCATTGGCTGAGATTTCTCATTATTATGAGCCTTTGCCGGCTGGATTTTCTCTGCGAGGTTCTGACGGAGACCAGAGATTACGCTTGAAGGGATAAACAGCGATTCTGCTTCCGGGGCAATATCGATTTGTTCAACCTCATAGATAGTGCCACCCCACTTCGACAACTGGCGAATGATATTATCGCGTTGAGGTTTCTGTGCCTGCTGGTGTTCAAAGAGCGTTTCCACAGAGGTGCGCTCTATGCCTCGCCCTGATGCTTCCAAGCAGAATCCACCTTCTATTGCTGCGAATCGTAGGATTATAGGGAGTTTTCGCTCCGTACCAGGTCGGTTGAGTTCTTTCTCAAAAGCCTCATCATTATTTCTGTACAAGGCCATGCCTGGTCGCAACCCTGCTGGAAGAGTGAGAGGAAACAGTCGGTTGCCCTCAACACGGTTCACTCGGAACCCCTCGAGTTCCTTCCTGTCATTGATGAAACACAGACCATCGCCATTTGCGAAACTTGCCATTCCTGCCACATTGAAAGAGCGACCACGGATTTCTTTCACTTTTCCCACGAATTCACCGATAGCCTTCGGTGTGTCAGGCGAGAAAATGTCAGATTTTCTTTCATCAAGGAAGTAATGGGTATAACCACGATTGAACGTCTTTTTGAGGTTTGGCTCAAAGGCATATCTCACCCTACCATACGATGCTCGCTCATATTCATCAGGACGTCTCTGACAAAGAGCATCAAGCCGCTGGCTATATGCCGCAACGACATTCTTGACATAGGAAGAGTCCTTCAGTCGGCCTTCTATCTTGAACGACACAACACCAGCATCAGCCATCTGTTCAAGGCGGTCAATCTGGCAAAGATCCTTCAACGAGAGAAGATGTCGCTGCTCTTCAATTACGGTATCATCAGCATCAAGGAGATCGAACTTCATGCGGCAGAACTGGGCACACTCACCACGGTTGGCAGAACGGTCGAAACAATACTGCGAGGCATAGCATGCACCACTGTAACTGACACACAAAGCACCATGCACGAATGCTTCAAGTTCCACATCCGGATGGGCCGTATGGATTTCACTAATTTCCCGAAGTGATAGTTCACGAGCCAGCACTACACGACTGAAACCCAATGATTTAAGCCACGCAACCTTTTCCTTGTTTCTATTATCCGTTTGGGTTGATGCATGTAAGGCAGCACCGTTCTCTGTTCTATCAAGAGGAAGAGAAAGCAGAGCCATATCCTGAACCAGTACAGCATCTACTCCAATCTCGTTGATGGTTTTGAAGGTAGCCTTAGCCTCATCGAGTTCAGAATCATAAATGATAGTGTTGAGGGTGACATAAACCTTCGCCCCAAACTGATGAGCATATGCGGTGAGTTGGCTGATATCATCAAAAGAGTTACCGGCTGCTGCCCGGGCTCCGAATTTTGGAGCACCGATATAAACAGCATCAGCACCGCAGTCGATAGCTGCGATGCCGCACTCAAGATTCTTTGCAGGAGCCAACAGTTCCAATTGTCTCATACTCATGGGCTCTTAGTCTTAATCTATTTCCTTGATATCGTAAGGAGTCTTCTGATAAACGTAATAATTTATCCAGTTGTGATAGAACAAATCAGCAGCCGAACGCCAGGTAACAACCGGTGGGTTGTCTGGATTGTCGTCGCGGTAATAGTTCACTGGCATATCCACATCATCACGCTTTCCCAAATCTCGACGATACTCGGTATCAAGAGTGTTTGGAGCATATTCCAAATGACCAGTCACGAAGAACTCCCTACCCTCGCGAGCCATGATGATACTCATGCCACTGTCCTCACTATCTGCAAGAGGAGTAAGGTCTGGATGCTTCATGATATCCTCCTTGCGAATTTCAGTATGACGGCTATGAGGCATCATAAACACATCATCGAAACCACGGAAGATTGGTTCTTCTGGTTTGAGAGGAGTCTGACGGAAGATACCGAACTTCTTCATTGGAAGTGGGTACTTCTGGATGCCATAATGATAATACAAACCAGCCTGTGCTGCCCAGCAGATATAAAGAGTACTGGTGACATGATGCTTTGCCCACTCGAAAATCTCTACTATCTCGTTCCAATAGGTCACATCCTGATAGTCCATCATCTCCAACGGAGCACCGGTGATAATCATTCCGTCGAACTTCTTCTCACGCAGAGTCTCGAAGTCCTTATAGAACATCATCATGTGTTCAATAGGAGTATTCTTCGAGGTATGGCTCTTTATCTTCATGAAGGTGATATCCAACTGAAGAGGTGTATTGGAAAGGATACGCACGAGGTCGGTCTCGGTGGTAATTTTGATAGGCATCAGATTGAGGATGACTATCTTAAGCGGACGGATATCTTGGCTATGGGCACGAGTCTTGTCCATAACGAAGATATTCTCATTTTTCAGCAAGTCGATTGCTGGAAGTTTATCTGGAAGTCTTAATGGCACGGCTTTCTAATTAACAAATTAGCTAAGTAACGAATTAAAGAAATAATGAACTGTAAGCCTCCTCCCCACTCTATGAGAGGGAGGAGGAAGAAGTTTTTACCAGAGGTTGAGACGCTCTGACTCAGGAACAAAGAGCTTGTCGCCCTTCTTTACACCGAATGCCTCATACCATGCGTTGATGTGTGGCAGAGCACCGTTGACACGCCACTCACCTGTAGAGTGAACATCGTTCTTGAGGCGGTTGAGAGTCTCCTTCTCAGTGATATTCTGGCCCCAGACGCCTGCATAAGCAAGGAAGAAACGCTGGTCTGGTGTCAGACCGTTGACTGTCTTGAGAGGCTTGTTGGCTGTTGCTGCCTTATAAGCGTTGTATGCAACCTGCAGACCACCGTGGTCAGCGAGGTTCTCACCAAGAGTCATACGACCGTTGCAGTTTACGCCAGGGAGAAGTTCGATGTTATTGTAGAACTCAGCATACTGATCACCGAGCTTGTTGAAGTTCTCCACATCCTCCTTGCTCCACCAGTCAGACATATTACCGTCCTTGTCGTAATGAGCACCCTGATCATCGAAACCGTGGGTCATCTCATGACCGATAACAACACCGATAGCACCGTAGTTGAATGCATCGTCAGCCTTTGCATCAAAGAAAGGATACTGGAGGATACCTGCAGGGAAGCATATCTCGTTAGTTGTAGGGTTATAGTAAGCATTGACGGTCTGTGGAGTCATGTGCCACTCATCGCGGTTCACTGGCTTACCTACAGTCTCCTCGATATGCTGCTTGTTGCGGAACAGACGAGCAGCCATGAGGTTCTCATAGAGCGACTTCTTTGGATCGATTGTCAAACCGCTCATATCCTTCCACTCATCAGGATAGCCAATCTTTACATAGAATGTAGAAAGCTTTTCCAAAGCAGCAGCCTTTGTTGCATCGCTCATCCACTCCTGTGCCTGGATGCGCTCACCGAGTGACTTCTGGAGGTTAGCAACGAGAGTCTTCATACGCTCCTTTGATGCTGCAGGGAAGTAACGCTCGCAGTACATCTTGCCGAGAGCCTGTCCAAGGACGCTCTCTACCATAGAAGTAGCCTTCTTCCAACGTGGATAATCCTCCTGGCGACCAGACATTGTCTTTCCGAAGAAGTCGAAGCTTACTGCTGCAACTTCATCGCTCAAAGCTGATGTCGAAGAACTGATGAGGTCCCACATCATATATGTACGGAGGTCCTCTACTGTCATTGAAGCAAGAATCTTGTCGGCAGCAGCGAGGTAGTCAGGCTGACCAACAACGAGCTCCTGGAAGTACTTGCTGTCGATGCCTTCTGCATTGAGCATTG
>JAUNIK010000120.1:4678-7821 GCA_030523505.1 Prevotellaceae bacterium
TTCGAGCACGAGGTTAGGATACTGTGTCTGGAACTCCTTAAGAGTGAACTTGTTATAGTTCTTCTCTACATCACGGAGCTCTGTACGGCTCTTCATGACGATAGCAAGAGTTGTCTCGATACGATAGAGGCGCTCCATCTTGTCTGTTGCGTCAGCCTCAGTGAAACCGAACTGCTGGAACATTTTTACAACAAACTGCTTGTAAGCCTCGCGAATCTGAACCATTGCCTCATCGTTCTCAAGGTAGTATTCCTTCTGACCGAGGGTAAGGCCACCCTGGTTTACATTGAGGATATTGTTCTTTGCATCCTTGTCGTCAGCACCGATATATGTGCTGAAAAGCGAACCATAAGCAAATGGTGCATACTTCAACTGGAATGCTTCAAGATCAGCCTTTGTCTTACAAGCATTGAGCTCGTTGATATAAGGCATAACAGGAGCCACACCCTCTGCATTGCGGCGTGTTGAATCCATTGACAACTCATAGAGGTCCTTGATTTTCTGCTCGAGGGTACCAAACTGGTACTTGCCCTTCTGCAATTCTGTAAGGATGTCGTTGATACGCTTGTTATTGTCGAGACCGAGCTGGTCGAAACTACCGAAACGTGAATATGCTGCAGGGAGTGGGTTGTTCTTCATCCATCCGCCACAGGCATAGCGATAGAAATCCTCAGCAGGATTTACGCTTGTGTCCATGTTTTCGAGCTTGATACCGATGCCCAACTTCTTCTGGGCATCCATAGGCATTGATAATGTTGCCATAGCAAAAAGTGCTAAAATTGTCTTTTTCATTATTTTAATATTTTGTTTATATTCACTATTACGATGCAAGTTTGAACATTTTGCATCATTTGAGTTTACTCTGCTCGTTTTCCAGTTCTTCGCAGAATGATGTCCAACGGAGTTCTTCATCATCCAACAGTCGTTTGATATCAGTATATTCGTTGATGAGATCCATATTGGCTGCGTTTGCTGGGTCGCAGAGAATCATGTCGAGTTCGTGGATTCGTGTCTCCCACTTCTCTATCTTGCTCTCGCTCTCCTTGACCGATTTCTCCAGTCTTGATATCTTCTTCTGTATCTCCTTGCGCTCAGCATAGTCAAGAGCGTTTGACGATGGTTTCTCTACCTTCACCTCAGCAACCTTTTCCTGCTTCTGGCTCATCCCGAGCATATCGAGATTTTCCACTTTCTTGCTCTGAAGGAAGTCATAGATACCTCCAAGATGCTCGCGAACCTTACCTCCACCAAACTCATACACCTTGCTCACAAGGCCATCGAGGAATTCTCGGTCGTGGCTCACAACGATGGCTGTACCGTCGAATGCCTTGATTGCTTCCTTCAGGACATCCTTCGACTGCATGTCGAGGTGGTTGGTTGGCTCATCGAGAATGAGGAAGTTCACTGGTTCGAGCAACAGTTTGATCATTGCCAATCGTGAACGCTCACCACCCGAGAGCACTTTCACCTTCTTGTCGGAAGCCTCGCCACCGAACATGAATGCACCGAGAATGTCGTTTATTCTGAGGCGTATATCACCTTTTGCCACATTGTCGATGGTCTGGAAAACAGTCAAATCCTCATCGAGGAGCTGTGCCTGGTTCTGGGCGAAATAACCTATCTGGATATTATGGCCAATTTTCAAGACACCACCGAATGGTATCTCATTCATGATACACTTCACGAGTGTTGACTTTCCCTCACCGTTCTTTCCTACAAATGCAACCTTCTCGCCACGCTTGATGATGAAATTCACATCGTGGAACACATTGTGCTGACCATAAGTCTTCTCCACATCCTCGCAGATGATAGGATAATCACCCGAACGGAGACAAGGTGGGAATTTCAAACGCAATGATGATGTGTCAACTTCGTCAATCTCCACTGGTACAATCTTCTCCAACTGGCGGATTCGCTGCTGTACCTGAACAGCCTTTGTAGCCTGATAGCGGAATCGCTCAATGAAAGCCTTGGTATCGGCAATCTCTTTCTGCTGATTCTCATAGGCACGAATCTGCTGCTCTCTGCGCTCAGCACGGAGTTTCACATATTCATCGTATTTCACCTTGTAGTCGATGACCTTATGACAGGAAATCTCCAGTGTGCGGTTTGTCACATTATTAATAAATGCGCGGTCGTGACTGACAAGCACCACAGCCTTGCCATTCTGCACAAGGAATTGTTCGAGCCACTGGATACTCTCGATATCAAGATGGTTGGTAGGCTCATCGAGGAGGAGTACATCTGGCTTGCGCAAGAGAATCTTTGCCAACTCTATTCGCATTCGCCAACCACCAGAGAATTCATTTGTTGGTCGGTTGAAATCCTCACGTGAGAAGCCCAAACCAATCAGTGTGCGCTCCATCTCAGCCTCGGAATTCTCCGCACCCATCATCAGGAATCGCTCATGCTCATTGGTGAATTTCTCCACAAGAGCCATATATTCTTCACTCTCATAGTCAGTGCGCTCACCAAGTTCCTTTTCCAGGCGCTTCACCTTTGCCTCCATTTCGGCAATATTGGCGAAAGCCTTGCGTGCCTCTTCTGCCACAGTGGTGTTGTCCTGCAACTTCATCACCTGTGGAAGATATCCGACGGTAGTATCAGTAGGTACTGCCACATTACCATCGGTAGGTTTCTGCATACCGCAGAGTATCTTCAACATAGTACTCTTTCCGGCACCGTTCTTTCCAACAAGGGCAATACGATCACGGTCGTTAACCACAAAGTTAACGCCACTGAAAAGCGGTTCAACACCAAATTCTACTTTAAGATTTTCTACTGATATCATCTTTTTACTTTAAGTGCATGTCACTTTAGTGACAGTTTCAAAATGCAAAATTAATATTTTCTTTTGACTTATTCAAAGATTTTGCTTACTTTTGCATTCAGAAACAAACCATTTAATAGTATATGAACAATTTTTCAGCATATATTGCACGGACATTAGGTCTTTCTGAGCGTAGTGTGGCAAACACAATCGAACTGCTCAACGAGGGTTGTACCATACCTTTCATCAGTCGTTACCGCAAGGAAAAGACGGGAAATCTGGATGAAGTGAAGATTGCAGAGATTAGCAATCTCAATGACAAACTCATCGAACTGCAGAAGCGCAACGATACTCTCTCGTTCGGCTGTGTAGT
>JAUNIK010000121.1 GCA_030523505.1 Prevotellaceae bacterium
ACTGGGGTACACATTCCGAAAGAACCATCAGCATTTTCTTCGTCTTGCGTATTGTTGTCACTGTCACATCGTCAATCTGAGGATAGTCGCTCTCTATCACTTGGTTCACCGTTGCCAACAATCGTGACTCAAACCCTTGTCTTACTGACTTATAGAACGGATAATATCCTTCGCGCAAATATTTGTTGAAACATCCAAGCACATTCGTTTTCGAACAGATTTCCATAGCGATTTCCACATGATTGCCGATTAACTGTTCCAATGTCAGACTCTCGTGTTTAATTACGCCCTCATACTCCAAGTACTCCCTGAACGACATTCCTCTCATCTCATACATCACTTGCCTGCGCGAGAGGTCACCCTCATGAGCATCAATTTCAAGCATCGACGAACCTGTATATACGATATACATCGCCGGATAATTGTCTGACAGATTCTTCAGCATTGTCTGCCATTTCGGTTCGTAATGTATTTCATCTATGAAGATGTGCGTCCCGCCATGGTTATAATGATAATCCACAAGGTCAAGAATGCTATTGTCAGAAAACCATATATTGTCGAGCGAGACATACAATACCTTTTCAAGGTCTTGCCCCAGGAAACTCTGTTTGATATGTTGCAGCAACAGGGTAGTCTTGCCGCATCCACGAGGCCCCTTTATCCCAATAAGTTTGTCCTCCCAGTCTATCTCATAAAATAGATATCTATGAAATTCTGTGGGTGTAGCCGCAAGTCTTCTGTTGAAAACCCTTGTAATTTCTTCAATCCTTGATTCATTCATATTCAACTGCTATTAGATATTACGTGGGCAAAGATACGAATAATGTTTGGAAACACCAAATATTATCGTAATTTAGTGTTTGCAAACATTAATTATTATATAAATTTAATGTTTGGAAACATTAACATGGCTTTCTGCCAAGCGAACCAACAAAAAAAAGAGAGCGTATCATCACGATACACTCTCTTTAAAAATTTAACTATAAAAAGTTAGTTTATTCAGTATGATTATTACTCATAGAATCCACTGTGGCGAACACCTGTATAGCGATAAGTGAAGCCATAATCATCGTCGTCGAAGGCAACCTCTACACAGATACTGTCGCAAGGCATTCCATGGATGTTCTTGCCCTGACCGTAGAGAATCTTACCCTTCAAAACCTTAACCTTGCCTTCATCTGGAGACTTGATGTTGTAGGCAGTGCCCTCGGCAGCAGAGAAAGTGGCGTTTGCATAGTCAACAGCTACCTTCATCTTTATGTCCCAGAAGTTCTTACTGTCGTCAAGCCACATCTCGGTGTTGTTGTTGGCAGCTGTGTTATAAGTGTTGATTGTGAAAGTGCCCAATCCGTACGGATCTTCATATTGGATAGAACCATCTTCATTGATGGCATGCACCTGCACATCCCACATTCCAGCCATCTTCTCCACGTTTGTTCCGCCCGGCTCCTCGTCTGTCTCGGGGTCGCAAGAGCTGAAACCGAAGCAAGCGAGCGCGGCGAACATGAACATTGAAATATATTTCTTCATAATCGTTTTATTTATTTTTTATTTTACTTTAAAATGACATTGAAAGCCATGATGCCAGCATAGCCAACAACATAGCTGATTGTGCCTGTTGCAGGGTCGTAGGTGGCGCCATCGCAATAGTCGGCCGAGTCACCCCAACCAGCCACGTAGCTTGAGAGCTGCACAAGACTGTTGTCGGCAAGGAGCTGGAAATAACCAGTCATTGCATAAGCACTACCATAGCCGGCACGCTGATCATACCAGCCTCCGAGGAAGTCGCTCACGTAGAAGATGCCAGGGGCAGCCTTCTTGATTTTCACTGTGTATCCGGCATAATTGGTAATATTACCACCATAATCACGGAATGAGCCATCCTGAGTGGTATATGTTCCAGAGATGTCTGTCGTAATTGTAGGATCGCAGACAGCCACGGTACGTGTTGCCGTTACGGTGAATCCGTCGGAGTTGGTGGCAGAGTAAGTGATGTAGTAGAGACCGGGTTGGTCGCTGTCAACGGTGCCAATGGTCTTTACGTTCGAGGTGAAGTCTTCACCATTAAGCGTAGCTTTGCAGCCCTGCTCTGTGTATGTAGTGCCAATTGGCACCTGCACAAACTCGTCGCCCTGTATCTCAAGAACGGGATAATAGGTGAGTCTGCTGTCAGTCAGTTGGTCGTTGTCGTCGTTGCACGATGTGAGCGCAACCATCGAGAGGCAGAGCATCAAGCCATATAAAAATATCTTTTTCATATCTGATAGCTTTTCTTAATTAATAATGTTTGTTATTTCACGTCCCAGAATACAGGGTCAGCCAATGTCTTCACGGCAGGAGTATTCTTGTTCAGCTTGCGTGCTGACGAAGGATAAGGCATGCGCTTGCAGGTCTTGCCGTTGCCGTAGTAGTTGAGTCCTGGCGAGAACACGTCTCCTGCGGTATATATTGTAGGATCCTTGTATGCCTCCTCTGTTGTAGCAGCCGACTGCACGGGGACATCAGTGCGTCGCATCTCAGACCAAGCTTCCATGTGGTTGCGGTAGAAATATGCTGCCCACTTCTGCATATAGATAAGCTTCAGCTTGTCATTGTCAGAAGCCTGAGCGTCGAAGTTCACCTTCTCTCCTGCAAGGAAGTCGCTCACTCCGTCAACGCCTCTTGAGGCGAAGTCGGCCTTCACGCCTGCCTCGTAGTCAGCCTTGGCGGCAGCGGCATCATTGTTGAATCGCAGTTCCACCTCAGCCTTGAGGAAGTCTATCTCGCTCTTAGTGAATACATAAACTGGCATTGCACGTGCAACGTCGGTATTGATTGTGCTCACATCCTTGTTAAGCACCTTCGTTCCGTCCCAGTCCTGATAGAGTGTGCGTGAGCCAGGCATCAGACCAACATACTTGCTTGAAGCTGTAGCCGGAAGTATGGCATAGCCGATACGCGGGTCGTTGGTAGCCTGATAGTAGGCAATGAGAGGATGTGCAGCACAGTAGTTGTTTGTGCCGAGTGAGAACACGCTTCCATACCAGGGGTTATACTGTCCCTCGGCATCGCTATAAACATCATAGGTCACGTCACCTGCGGGCAGCTCGCCTCCAGCCACGATAGCCTTGACCTTGGCTGTGTAATTGGATGCATCGATACCGCCGTCAATCAGACGCAGATACATTCTGAGACGCAGTGCATTGGCAAACTGCTTCCACTTGGCAAGGTCGCCACCAAGCAGAGGGTCGGTCATGTCCATTGACTCACCAGTGAGAGCAGCTTCAGCCTCATCCATTTCAGCGAGTACACCTTTATATACGGTCTCGCCGTCCTCCCATTTGGGGTTAGGATTGGCATTGCCCATGCAAGCCTCCGAATATGGAGCGTCGCTACATGCGTCAACCATATACTGCAGGGCCAATGCCTTCATCACCTTGCAAGCAAAGAGGTTGGCGGTGTTTGTAGTCTTGCCCTCTATGTCCTTGATGTCCTGCAATGCACCGGCATAGATGGTGCGGTAGCAACGGTTGAAGAGGTCGGACGACTCGTCGAAATGAAGCTCAGCGATGGTATTGTACTGGTTCTGCTCTGGACGCTGTTCGAAATACTGCACGAAGAAACCTCCGAGGATGAACATCTGTTCTCCGGGAACATCGACGACGCTGTTGACTACAGCGGGGAACTCCAGTGTAGGTGTGATGTCGCCGGCAGCTGGATAGTTCGGGTTTTCGTTGATGTTCATATCACAGCTTGACAAGGCAAGCATGCAAGCTGCACTATATAATAATATCTTTTTCATATTGTATCGTCGAATTAGAATTTGAGTGAAACATTGAAACCATATTTCCTTGAACTTGGGTTGGTTGACCACTCACCGAAGTTACCTTCGAGATCATTACCGAACGATGATGACTCAGGATCCATAAAGGTGTTTCCTGAAGGAGTCCACATCAAGAGGTTGTTGCCGTAGAGTGACACTTTCACACCGGTGAGGAATGTATTTGCAAGCCAAGCCTTTGGCAAATCCCAAGCAAGTACTACCTGGCGAAGCTTGATATAGCTCTTATCCACGAGGAATGAAGAGTCGTAACCAAGATCACCGTTGTTCCAATAGTTGTAGATATTTGTAGGAGTCAAGGCTACAGTGTTCTCTGAATATGTACCGTCGCCGTTATCCACTACAGAGTTTGGAATAATCCATGGGTTGCGGTCGTTGTAGGCTGTCTGGATGGCATTTCCCACAAAGTAGTTGATATCCTTTGTACGAGAGTACATCACGCCACCCTTGCGGAAGTCAAAGTCGAACGAGAGGCTTACTCCCTTGTAGCTGATAGTGTTACCGATACCCATCTGATACTTGCTGTTCATCGAGCCTACGATGGTCTGTTCGGTAGATTTCTTAGGCAGACCGCTTGCATCTACAATGACATTGCCATCGGGATCATGCTCTGCGGTATAAGCCTTGAACACACCAAGCTCCTCGCCTACGATAGCATAGAGACCTGTGCCACCTGAGAGTCCCCAGATGAGCGACTCGCCACCAAGTTCCTCAGGCAGTGAGATTACCTTACTGCGGTTGCGTGTGTAGTTCCATGTCAATGTCCACTCGAAGTCGCGTGTGCGCACTGGGGTCACTGACACCATTGCCTCGATACCACGGTTGCGGATCTTACCGAGGTTCATGTTCTGTGCAGTATAACCAGAAGCGGGGTCCATCTCAAGCGAGAAGATCTGCTTGTCTGTGTTGCGGTTGTAGTAAGAGATGTCGAATGAGAAACGGTTCTCAAAGAAAGCCATGTTCAAACCGAACTCAATTTCGGTTGTCATCTCAGGGCTGAGGTTGTTGCTGCCCAAGGTGTTACCCACTGAGTAAGCATTGTAGTTGCCCTTAGAGAAGGGGAACGAGCTTGAGCCCCATCCGCTTGTTGAAGCACTACCCTGGGCGAATACTGAGTTGGTCATATATGGAGCGGCATCATTACCAGTCTTACCCCAAGCGATACGTGCCTTACCGAAGGTGATGTATTTCTTCAAGTCGGGGTTGAGGAACTTGGTAAAGATAAAGCTACCTGTTATGCCAGGATAGAAGAACGAGCGGTTGCCCTTTGGCAGTGTTGACGACCAGTCGTTACGTGCTGTCAGTGTGATGTATGCCCAGTCATCATAGCCGAGTTCAACCTGTCCATACACACCAATCAGACGACGGAGCGACTCATACTGAGCTACGGTCGGCTTCTCCGAAGAGTTGGTGAGGTTGAAGTAAGTAGGAATAGTCAAGTTGGTTACGTCAGCCGAGAAATACTTGTAGCGACGCTCGTTGCCATTGAGACCGAGAGTTGCGTTTACGTCGAGCTTGTCGAAGAACTTGTGGCTATAGTTAAGCATGAGGTTCTGGTCAATCTCGCGACGACGCTCTGTGCGCTGATATACCTCACCGGTGAGCGACTTCAGTGCATCCTCCCAGTTGGGTGTGCCTGCAAAGAGTGCCGAAAGGTTGGGTTCGCCACTGTCATGGTGACCTGTTGTCGTGTCAAGACCGAAGCGGTAGGTGAACTTCAAATCCTTGAAGATATCCCAATCCAACTGGAACTTGCCGTAGAATCGCTCCTGCTCATACTCGTTCTGATAGTTGTTAAGAATGTAGTATGGGTTGGTCACACCGTAAGGAGTGTAATAGTAACCTGGAGTGTTGAACGGATTGCTGAGGTCTTTCATCTCCGCAATGCTGATGTCACGCGGAGTCTGCATAATACAGTTGTACATCGAACCAGCCTTCTGTCCAGTAGAAACGAAGCTGTTCTTCTGATAGGCATAGTTCATAGATGCACTAAGAGTCACATTCTTGATTTTGTGTGATGCACGTCCTGAGAATGTGTATTTTGTATAACTGTCGGCATCCGTAGGAATGATACCGTCGTCGTGAATCTGCGAAAGGCTAACGAAGAAGTTGCTCTGGTCGGTAGCTCCGTTGAACGATACGCTGTTGTTATAACGCAAACCAGTATCGAAGAAGTCCTTCACGTTGTTCTCAATCGGAAGATAAGACTTCAGGTTCTGTGAGTTCTCATATACATTACCATATTTGAGTGTAGAACCGTCGAAGGCAGGACCCCACGAACCATTCTCGGTGTCGGTCTTCTCGCCATACCATCCCATACCGAACTCGTTCTGCATCTGTGGCAAACGAAGAACGCTCTCCATCTGGAGACCGCCGTTATACTCAATACCGATACCCTTCTTCTGCTTCTTACCAGACTTTGTGGTGATGAGAATCACACCACTGGCAGCACGCGAGCCGTAAAGGGCTGTAGCGGCAGCACCCTTAAGGATTGTCATGCTCTCAACATCGTCGGGATTGACTGCATTGGCACCGTTACCAAAGTCATAACCATTATTAAGCTGATCGCCTGAAGACACGGATGCGTTGGTCAAAGGCACACCATCGATAACATAAAGCGGTTGGTTGTTTCCTGACAAAGAGCTGACACCACGGATGATGACGGCATTCGATGCTCCCGGGTCGCTCGATGTGCTCGAAATAGAGACACCAGCCACCTTACCGGCAAGGCTCGACATAACGTCGTTGGTGCGTGCTGCAGCAATCTTGTCACCGTCAACAGCTGTAGCTGAATAACCAAGCGCTTTTGCCGAACGCTTGATACCCATGGCGGTAACGACCACCTCGTCGAGGGTCTTTGCGTCTTGCTTCAAAACAATCTTCATGCCATTGCTGGCTGAAACATCCACTGTTTCGAGTCCGACAAAAGAAACCCTCAGTTTCTTTCCTGCCGGAACGCTGATAGTGAACTTACCGTTCACGTCTGTTACTGTTCCCTGATTGGTTCCTAAGATTTTTACGGCAGCACCGATTACGGGTTCACCGTTCTCCTGGGAAACAACAGTACCAGTCACTTTTGTTTGTGCCATTGCCATTCCCACAAAAAGGAAAAGGCAAGCCAAAAGCAATTTGATTCTTTTTTCCATAAGTTTTCTCTCTCTAATTTTATAATATTACCAAAATCGCTGCAAAATTATTAAAAATATCTTAAACACGAACTATTCGCCAACAAATTATTTCAGCAAATATCAATTAATTGACATATATCATTGATTTGTATCAAAAAACTTACATTTCGTAACTATTTTGCGCTCAATAATATCATTTTCCTCTTTATTGCCTATATATAATAAATTAAGGTGCAGCCTCGGCAATCGGGGCTGCACCTTATTATATATATATAAATAGAATTATAGTTATCGCTTTATCACCTTGCGCAGGTCGTCGCCCCGCTTCATGATGACAACCTTCGACGAAGATGCAGAAGTAACCTTGCGCCCGTCGAGGGAGTAGATGTCAGAGTGAGAAGATGGAGCTGAATCTGTTGTTATTGCGCGAATGCCGGTAAGACTGTTGTCATTATCCACCTTCACTGTGCCGTCGGCAGCCACCGAGAAATAGCAGTAGGCATTGCCTCCCGGCTTTTCCACCAATTGCCAATCGCTCTCCTCCAACGATTTCGTCTGGAAATATACCCTGTAAAAACCTTTGGAAAACTTGAAGGCGTCCTCACCTTCTTTTTGAAAATCTTGAGCAATATTAAACCCTTTAAAACCAATACCCCAAAATCCTTTTATATAAAAACGTTTGTCTGGGTAATTAAAAGATAATGTATATAAGTCTGGTTTTTCTTCTTCCGTTTCAATAACCATTCTAATATCACCCTGGAAGAGTCTCCAACTGAGATTGTATATGATAAAATCATCTATAAATAGGGATTGTCGTTTAATTCTTTCTGTCGTGGACACATAGAGGTCAGCTTGGTA
>JAUNIK010000122.1:0-5664 GCA_030523505.1 Prevotellaceae bacterium
CACTCTTCGCCCCTAAATTGAATTTTTACTAATAACAACTTTAATATTAACAACAATTTATGAGAAAGTCTTTACTTACTTGCCTTGCTGTAGCAGGAATGCTGCTCATGGGCACAATGCAGTCTTATGCATTGGAAAAGGACGGTCAGAGCGTTTATCAGATCGCTACAGTCGATGATCTGTTAGACTTTGCTGATCTCGTTAATGAGGGTACAGATGTTGCTGCCAACGCTGTCCTCACTACCGACATTGACCTCTTGAACGAGGAGTATTACCCAATCGGTAATGTAGCTCATCCTTACCAGGGTACCTTCGACGGTCAGGGTCATCGTGTAGAAAACATGAACATCGACTCTGATGTTATCGGAGTCAGTGAGTACCTCGGCTTCTTCGGTTGTGTCACTGGTGGTGCACACATCAAGAACATCATCATCGGTGGTGGTGAAGATGCATTCGTTGGTGGTACTCGTTTCTGCGGTGGTGTCGTAGGTGGTACCAACGGTCATGGAAATGTTACTATCGAGAACTGTGGTAACGAGGCTTGGATCTACACAACAGAAGAGAATGCTGCAGGTATCCTCGGTGTTGACATGCTCTCACAGGCAGATGTAACTATCCTCAACTGCTACAACACTGGTGACATCCAGGGTGCTCGCGAGTGTGCTACAATCTGCGGTTGGATTGGTGACCGTGGTGTCTGCAAGAACTGCTGGAACACTGGTACAATCCTCTCAGGTGCTGACACGGGTCGTCCATTCTGCCGTTACAATGGTTGTGAGTTCGAGAACAACTGGGATATCCAGGGTGCTCAGACTGATGCTGGTATTGGTGTAATCAAGGAGTCTGACCTCGCTGGTATGGCTACTGGTGAGTTCTGCTACCGCGTGCTCAATCAGACTCTCACAGAGGATGTAGCATGGTTCCAGAAGCTCGGCGTTGACGCTATGCCTGTTCCATTCGCTGATCACGGTACAGTATATGCTGTTGGTGATTTGAACTGTGACGGTACATCAAAGAGTGGTGAGACAACTTACTCTAACACAAACACTTCTAACCGCGATCCTCACAACTTCCACGACGGTGCTTGTACTGTTTGTGATGAGTTCGATCCTACTTACATGACAGCTGATGATAAGGGCTTCTTCACCCTCGCTTCTGATGCTGACCTCTACTGGTTCATCCGTCTTTCTAACATGAAGGACAACAACAAGTATAGCGCTCGTCTTGCTGCTGATATCAACTATACACATGATGCTCGTCTTGGTGATGCTGAGACATTCATGGGTACATTCGATGGTCAGGACCACACTGTAACTTTCGCTTTCAACAGCGATGCTGACAAGCTTGCTTTCATCAAGAACATGCGCGATGCTGTTGTTGAGAACGTAACTCTCAAGGGTTCTATCGTTTCTACAACTCACTTCTCTGCAGGTGTTGTTTCTGAGGCTTATGGTACATCTTCTATCAAGAATGTTGTTGCTGATGTTGACATCACAAGCTCTTACGAAGGTGATGGTACTCACGGTGGTCTCGTTGCTGTTGGTCACGACGACCTCACTGTTGAGAACTGTGCTTATGTAGGTACTCTCACTTGCCACACTGCTTATGGTACTGGTGGTATCGTAGGTTGGTCAGGCGACGGTCAGCGTATGATCATCAAGAACTGCTATGTAGGTGGTATTCTTGACATGATGACTGGTCAGAACAATATCGTTATCGGTCGTAACAACCCTTACATCGAGGACTGCTGGGTTTCTGACCAGAACGAAGGTCTCTATGACAACAACGCTTTCACAACATTCTTCTACGTAGAGACTATCTCAACAGGTGAGTTCTGCTACAAGGATCTCAACGGTACTCAGACTTCAAACGTAGCATGGTTCCAGACTCTCGGCACAGATGCTTATCCAGTGCCATTCGCTTCTCACGGCACAGTTTATGTAGCAGGTGCTCAGTACTGTGACGGTACTCCTAAGGGTGACGCTCAGGGTTATTCTAACGACCCTGCTGGCAATCGTGATCCTCACCAGCACGTGAACGGTTTCTGTTCAGTTTGTGGTGCTGTTGATATGGCTTACAAGACTGCTGGTGCTGATGGTTACTTCGAGCTTGCTTCTGACAACGACCTCCACTGGTTCGCTGCTTATGTAAAGACTCAGGAGACAAAGAACGCTAATGCTAAGTTGACAGCTGACATCGAGTACACTGCTCAGGAGATGATCGGTATGAACCGTTGCAACTACGGTGGTACATTCGATGGTCAGGGTCATGTTGTTGAGATGAACCTCAATCGTGGTGAGGAAAGCCGTGCTGCTCTCTTCGACTGGGTTGAGAACGCAACTATCAAGAACCTCGTTGTAGGTGGTGAGGTAAAGACCGACGGTCAGTTCGGTGCTGGTCTTGTTGTTGAGGCATTCGGTGCAACAACTATCAAGAACGTCGTTGTTATGGCTGACATCAATAGCGACTATGAGGGTGATGGTACTCACGGTGGTGTAGTTGCTATCGGTCACGACAACCTCGCAATCGAGAATGTAGCATTCGTAGGTTCAATCAATGCTGAACTCTCTGAGGGTACTGGTGGTATCATCGGTTACACACACGGTGGCAGAAACACTACTATCAAGAACTCTTATGTTGCTGGTGATCTCTACCTCCTCGAGGGTAGCAACAACATCACTATTGCTCGTAACAACCCAACAATCGAGAACTGCTATGCATCATGGGATATCTCTTACTATGAGAACAACGACGGTGTAGAGTTCTTCGATGTTGACGACGAGATGGCTTCAGGTGAGCTTTGCTACAACCTTGGCAACAAGGCTTGGTTCCAGACTCTCGGCACTGACGAGTATCCTGTTCCATTCAATACTCACGCTACTGTTTATGCTCACGGTACTGTTGACTGCTCTGGTCATGCAGATCTCACTTACGACAATGTTGAGGGCGAACCAACTTACGAGAACCACAACTTTGTTGATGGCGAGTGCACAGCATGTCACAACGCATTCCAGATCTCTACTGTAGATGGTATGGTTGACCTCGCTTACGACGTAATGGGTGGCGACAAGACTACTGCTTATATCGAACTCACAACTGATCTCGACCTCGCTGGTTCTGACTTCTTCGCTATTGGTGGTCGCAACGACGAGGGTGGCAACCCATTCCGTGGTCATTTCAACGGTAAGGGCCACACTGTAAACCTCGCTCTCGATACTGACGCTAACAACCAGGGTCTCATCGGTGTTGTTGCTGATGGTGCTGTTGTTGAGAATGTTATCGTAACAGGTTCTGTTGTTGCTCACGGTTATGCAGCAGGTGTCGTTGGTGCTACAACAGGTTCTGGTAAGGTTGTCATCATGAACTGTGGTAACGAGGCTGACGTAACTGTTGCAGAGGCTAATGCAGCAGGTATCCTCGGTGTTGACGATGGTTCAGCAATGGAGGTAACAATCCGCAACTGCTACAACACTGGTAACATCGTTGGTGGTCGTGAGTCTGCTGCTATCTGCGGTTGGCTTGGTGATCGCAACTGCTCTGTTGCTAACTCTTGGAACTCAGGTGATGTTCAGGGTGTTGACGGTTCTAACACATTCTTCCGCAACGGTAATGCAAAGGCTGTTAACTGCTACGAGACTATCGGTTCACAGGTAACAAGCGTAACAGATGATCAGGTTGCTAACGGCGAGTTGAAGACTCTCCTCAACAACGGTGCACATGCTGAGATCTGGTATCAGACTGTTGGTACTGATGCTCATCCAATGCTCAACTTCGAGTATCTTGTAAATGCTATCGAGACAATCCCTGCACAGGTTGCAAACGGTGCTGCTGGCATCTACACAATCGGTGGTGCAAAGGTTGCTACAATGCAGAAGGGCATCAACATCGTCCGCATGGAGGATGGCTCTGTTCGCAAGGTGCTTGTAAAGTAATATAAGGCCTAAGTAAGGCTTACGAGAGAGCGCCGATTCTCGCAATCGACGCTCTCTTTTCTCGTTTTTCTTTTATCAAGAATTAATTCTTGACAGAAAAAACAATTTGCATAATAAATGAAAAAACTGTATCTAATCTTGTTCTGCATGATGGCATCGCTGGCGATGTCGGCACAGAACTATAACCCTAAGGCCAACGATGATGCCGTTATCACTTCGGGCAATATGCGCTTCACGGTGCTCACTCCCGAACTGATACGAATCCAGTATAGCGCCAATGGCACTTTCGAGGACAGGGCAACCTTCGGTATCGTGAACCGCAACCTGCCGGTGCCTTCGTTCACTACACGCGAGGAGAGTGGCTATCTCTATGTCACCACCTCTGCCCTCGAACTGCGATATAAGATTGGTGCACGCCCTAATCCAGCAACAAAAACTCCGACTAACCTTCAGATCACCCTCACCGTCAATGGACAACCGGAAGTATGGTATCCGGGCAAGGAGGATGCTCTCAACCTCCGTGGTACTATGCGTACCCTCGACAATGTGTCGGGCGATACCCAGCGCAACCGACTCGAGAACGGTGTCATCTCGCGCAGCGGATGGGCACTCGTCGATGAGAGTCCTGCCACAGAGCGTGGCGATGGCAGTGTGTCGTTCCCATTGGAGCCACAGGCTGGTTCCTTCGACTGGGTGGCACCGCATGCTGATGCCACAGCCTACGACTGGTATTTCTTCGGCTATGGCCATGACTACAAGAAAGCCCTCGGCGACTTCAGCAAGGTGGCAGGAAGCATTCCGCTCCCTCCAAAGTATATGTTCGGCTATTGGTACAGCCGCTACTGGGCATATTCATCCAACGAGTTCATGCAGATTGTGCGCGATGTCGAGAACAATGATATCCCTATGGATGTGATGATCTTCGATATGGACTGGCACAAGCCGGGCTGGACAGGCTGGTCGTGGAACCCAGACCTCATTCCTAACCCAAAGACACTCCTCCAGTGGATGCACCGCCATAACCTCAAGGTGGCGCTCAACCTCCATCCTGCCGATGGCGTTGGAACCCACGAGGACGACTATCAGGCACTCCACGACGCCCTTGGCTATGACTCATCGTTCCGCGAGACCATCCCTTGGCGCATCGAGAACCGCGAGTTCTATCAGGCCATGTTCGACAATATCATCCGCAAGCGTGAAGGCGAGGGAGTGGATTTCTGGTGGCTCGACTGGCAGCAGCAGCGCACCGTCGGTGGGCATGCCAACGAGCATCACTACGACCTCGAACCGGGACTCGACAAACTCGGCGAGACCTTCTGGCACAACCATGTGTTCTACAACGATATGGTTGAAAACCGTCCCGACCGTCGTCCTGTCATCTACCACCGTTGGGGAGGCATGGGTTCCCACCGTTATCCTATCGGATTCTCGGGCGACACCTATGCCAACTGGGCTACACTCCAGTGGCAGCCTTACTTCACCTCTACAGCATCGAATGTAGGGTGGGGCTATTGGGGACACGACCTCGGCGGTCATCAGGCTGATCCCGACAACGACCCGGAGCGCTATCTCCGTTGGATGCAGTTCGGAGTGTTCACACCAATATTCCGCACCCATGCCACCAACGACTGGCGTATTGAGCGCCGAATATGGATGTTCCCTAACTTCCCACAACTCCGCGAGACCGTCGTTCTGCGCTATGCACTCTTCCCATACATCTACACAGCAGCAC
>JAUNIK010000122.1:5699-7717 GCA_030523505.1 Prevotellaceae bacterium
GCCAGGCGTTCGACACCGGCATCTGCATCAACCGTCCTCTCTACTACGACTATCCTGAGGCGAACAACGCCTACCGTTTCGAGGACGAGTATATGTTTGGCGACAATATCCTCGTGGCACCGCTCACCACAGCCGGCGAGGGAGAGTATGCTGAGCGCATCTCAAAGCGCACCACATGGTTGCCACAGGGCACATGGTTTGATGTGGCAAAGAACCAACTCGTGAAGGGCGATGTCATCTACACCGATGCCTACACCCTCGATGAGATACCTTATTACTATAAGGCAGGTTCAGTCATTGTGAACTACCCATACCAGCGCACCGTCCAGACCACCCCTGAGACCATCATCCTGAAGGTGGCACCGGGAGGCGACGGCACAGGCTCGTTCTATGAGGACAATGGCGATGACGCACAGTATGCCGACCATTACGCCATGACAACCTTCTCCTCTGTAGGTACCGACAGCAAGGCAACGCTCAGTATCTCAGCCCGTGAGGGAGCGTTCGAGGAAATGCCAATGGTTCGCACCTATCAGGCAGAGTTCCTCGGAGCCGAGGGCAATGCCACATCGGTGACTGTCAACGGCAATGCTGTCAGCGACTATTCCTATGATGCCGATAAGAAAGTCATCACTGTAAGCATCCCTGTCGAGAGTTTCTCACAGGCCATGACCGTCGTTGTCGATGCACCGTTCCAGACAGCCAAGACACTCACCTCAGGTTATGACCCACAGACACCAGATGTTCAGGGCACACCGAAGTTCTGGGCCATCGGTTCGGCAGTGCCAGGCGGCATCCAGCCACTCGAATCGTTCCCTAACGGTCAGTATAAGTTCCACGGCACACTCAATCCGGGCGAACTCTATATCATCGACACCGAGGGCGAGACAAGCACCACACGCTATTATGCACCAGCCAAGTCGTTCACCAACATCGTCAACGAAGGTTCTACGGTGGTGAACCGCGCCAAGAAGGAGACATCGGAATGGGTAGTCACAGCATCAGCCGACAACTACCGTTTCACCTATGACTCTGCAAAGAAAACACTCCGTGGCGAGATGTTCCCTTGGTTGTTGGAACTCTATATCGGTGGCGGTTGCACAGCCCCTAACCAGAGCGAGAAGTGGTACACCGAGTTGTTTGTGCCATTGCAGAACCTCGATACCGACAAGAACATCTGGACAGGCATTGTAGAGTTGAAGAACTATGCCGGCAATGAGCAGCCAAAGCGTTTCAAACTCATGGCTCAGAAGGACTGGGGACCAATCTCGTTCCATCCGTTCACACAGGATGAGGAAGCCACCAGTGCCTCGCAGTTCTGTATCGGTGGTGATGACAACAAGTGGGCAATCTCTAAGGACGGTTATTATCAGTTCACTGTCGATGCCTTCCGTGAGACCATCCGCATAGAGTATCTTGGCGAAGACAAGCCATCCGGTATGGAGCATATCGTGTCGGGAGTCCTTGATGCAAGCAAGATCTACAATGTCAGTGGAGTAGAGCAGGGCACCCTCCAGCATGGTGTGAACATCCTCCGCGACAGCAAAGGCAACTCCAAGAAGGTTGTGAAGTAATCCATAATCCTTCCCCAAAACAATAAACCTCCCTGTGAGCATCACTGCCCGCAGGGAGGTTGTTTTTATGATATTGCTGAGGTAAGTAATAATAAAGATATGGCGTGGTGTAAATAAAATTCAAACGCCGTTAAAATGGCTATTTTGCAAAAAGGCATAATTTAGTCTTTGTAACTAATTGATTTTCAGTGCGTTGCAAATTCAACGAAATGGTGTTATAAAACCGCCGATTTTATTGTCTCATTTCGGCGTTTTTAGGTGCTCATTTCAGCGGTTTGACAGTATGAAATCGGTGGAATGAGAGTACGTATAATGCGTGTAAAGATAATTCGTAGTATTGCTGATTCTGCAGAAAGGTAAAAGGTAGAAAGAAAGGTAGATAGAATAAACACACACGGTAAAATCGGAGAAATATAGCAAATGATTTTATATTATATATATTAT
>JAUNIK010000123.1:0-3859 GCA_030523505.1 Prevotellaceae bacterium
ACCTGCCCATTAGCCGTCATCCCATGCGCCGTCAGTTGCGCCTGGCATTCCATCAGTGGCACCATTCTCGCCACCTGGTTCCGCAGCCGCGGATAAAACCATTTTGCCCACCTTGCCGTCTGCTTTTAGACGGCTTTTTTCTTATAGTATTGTTGTTTTTCTTTGAATTTTTTACGATTTTTCAAGTGTTTTTTTACGAATTGTGCTTGTTTCTCGTACATAATTTATAATTTTGCAAAATTAATGATCTACTCTATGCGGCATAGTTTAAATATGTTCGCGTGTGCACATGTACATAATCAACCAATATATTATAAGATGAAAAGGATTTTCTTTACTCTCGTTGTTTGCTTGGTCAGCACAATGATTTGGGCTGTTCCGGCAAAGCGCGTCACCTTCTCTCACACACAGAAGGATGGAACCGTACTCACCCTCATGCTTGTGGGTGATGAGCATCTGCATTATTACATCAATCAGGATACCAACGAGCCAATGCAACTTGGTGAGGATGGCGACTATAAGGTCATCGCTCCTATGGTGCTGAAAGGCTTGCAGGAGAAGGCTGATGTGCGTCGTGCGGCTGCCAATGCAGAGCGTGTGAAGCGTCTTCCTGGTATTAAGGCTATGCAGCAGGGTGGTCCGAACAAGGCTATCGGCGAGTATAATAATATGTTTGGCGAGAAGAAGGGCCTTGTTATCCTTGTGAACTTCAAGGATGTGCAAATGGTGACAAGCAACCCACAGGAGGCCTTCGACAACCAGTTCAACCAGCCGGGATATAACCTGAACGGACATATCGGTTCGGTGGCAGATTATTTCCACGATCAGAGTTACGGGCAGTTCAGCTTGAACTTCGATGTAGTAGGACCTGTGCAGGTGAGCCAGAGAATGTCGTACTATGGAGCGAATAAAGGTGGATTACGAGGCAACGACAGCCATCCAGCAGAGATGGTTATCGAGGCTTTGCGGTTAGTTGATGATCAGGTGAACTATGCCGACTACGACTGGGATGGCGATGGTGAGGTGGATCAAGTATTCGTGATCTATGCTGGTTACAACGAGGCACAGGGAGCATCTGCAAGTACCATCTGGCCTCATGAGTGGAATCTTTATTCTGCTTCATATAATGGTGATGGTGAAGGCTATCAGTTTATGGATGGTGTTTATATCAATACCTACGCTTGCTCTTCAGAACTTTGTGATACATCGGGCACAAGAATGGATGGTATTGGTACTGCATGCCATGAGTTCTCACACTGTCTGGGTTATCCTGACCTCTATGATACTGACTATTCTGGTGGTATAGGAATGGATAGTTATGATTTGATGTGCAGTGGCTCGTACAACGGTCCATATAGTGGCGAGGTGCCTTGCGGATATGGATCGAGCCAACAGTGCTTGCAGATCCAGCGACAATCAAGAATATGGCTCCGCTGAATGATCAGGGCGAGGCTTATGTTATATATAACAGCAGCAACAACAATGAGTTCCTTATGTTGGAGAACCGTCATGCAGACCGTTGGTTCTCGTATTGGTATGGCTATTCGGCTGGTCATGGATTGTTTATTACCCACTGTGATTATGATGCAACGGCATGGGCTTACAACAGTGTGAACGATGACCCTAGCCACCAGCGTCTGACTTATATACCTGCGGATGGCGGTTATGATGGTTATTATCTGAATGATTACTATGCAGACTTCTTCCCTGCAGGAGGTACTACATTTAACGGCACGAGCCACACAAGTGTAGGCGGAAAATGGTTCAACAATGAGAATGGTTCTAAGACAATACCTCACTCTTTGACTGAAATCACCGAGAACAACGGACTTGTGAGTTTCCGCTTCGATGGTGGTGTGGAAGAAGTGTCAGTGACAATCGGTGCTACCGGCTATGCTACTCTGTATTATTCGGATTTGGATCTTGTTGTGCCAGAGGGCGTGACAGCCAAGACATATATCGTGAATGAGAATTTTGAACTGGAAGAGTCGAGAACCTTTGCTAAAGGTAGTGTCATTCCTGCCGGATATGGTGTAGTGCTCACAGGAGAGCCAGGCACATATCAGTTTGTCGAGGAAAAACTGCAACTCGCGAAGAGGATTCCAACAATGCTCTCTGGTTCTGACGAAGAGGCAATGACCGAAGGTGGCGCATTGTACTACAAACTCTCGCTCGACAAGAATAACACTCCTGGTACTGTGGGCTTCTACTGGGGTGCACCTGACGGAGGTGCGTTCATGAACGGAGCACACAAGGCTTACCTTGTAATCCCTGGCGAGAGCATGGCAAAGAATGTGAGTGCCTTCCCATTCTATGGAAAGATTGTGGTTGATGACATAGAACTTGTTCACGAAAACGAATACGAAAACGAAAACGGTGCTCTTTATAATTTAGGCGGTCAGCGTGTGGACAGCAGTTTCAAGGGTATTGTCATCAAGAACGGAAAGAAAATGATTATTAAATAAGGGAGGACAGAGATATGAAAAAATATATAAAGCCAATAACACTTGTTTCGGAAGCAAAACTTGCTGACGATTTGCTTCTTTTCATCTCTGACACCGAAGGTGGCGACCAGCTCGGAAAGGATTTCGGCGTCTGGGAAGACGAGGAAGATGAGGATATTTACGATTGGATGAAAATAAAAAATAGATAACGAATGAAGAAAACTATTATGATTCTTATGTGCTTGGTGGGATTGATGACTGCCAATGCACAGGAAGTGAACAAAGCAACAGTACAGGATCAGGCAAAGGCAGCGGCTGCTGCACAGGGCGACTTGAAGAAAGTGGATACAGGCGAGAAACTGTGGAAGTTCTCGGGTGTCACAGGATTGAATGCTGCGGCTACAGGCATGGTGAACTGGGCTGCCGGTGGTAACAATAATGTGAACGGTGTGATTTTCGCACGTATGCGCTTGCTTTACCATAAGGATAAACTGGCGTGGGACTCAAGTCTCGACACAGAATACGGTCTGTCGTATATCGACCAGACTTACGACAAAATGCAGAAGTCGAACGATAAGTTTAACATCTCTTCAAAACTCGGTTATGAGTTGGCAAAGGGATGGTATGCAACAGCCCTCGTGGGTTTCAGAACCCAGTATGCCCTCGGTCGCAACTACGAAGGCAAGGGCGATGAGAATCCTATCATCTCAAAAATGCTCGCTCCAGCATATACCGATGTGTCAGTCGGTTTGGACTGGAAACCAAACGATATCTTCTCAGTCTATGTATCACCAATCGCAGGTCGCTTCACAACAGTGATGGTGAGCAAAGGCATGAACGATAAATACAATAACCTCTATCCGGTTTCGGCTGGTGGTTTGGAACAGGCATTGAAGGATAAGTACGCAGTGTGGAAGTACAACGACAGCAACGAGAAGGACTATTCAATGAACACCCGTTCTGAGCTTGGTTTCTCGCTCAAGGGTGCTATCAACTATGCCTTCAGCGATTTGAAGGTGACAACCACCCTCGGTCTCTACACCCCTTATTCATGGGATAAGACAGAGATTGGTCGCAACGAGAAGGGTAACCCTATCTACCGCGACAACAACCGTCGTATTGGTAACTTCGATGTTGACTGGGATGTGGCACTCTCTTATCAGTTCATGAAGTGCTTGCAGGCAACCCTCTCGACCTCGCTCCGCTACTACAACGGTGTGATGATTGACAAGGACGGTTACTCATGTGAGCGAGTACAGTTCAAGTCAATCCTCGGTGTAGGTTTGGGTTATAACTTCTAATATAGCTACTGACAAACACCGACAAGGGCTAAATGGACAACAGAGACGAAACGCTCAAATGGTTGAGCAGAATTATGATGGCTGTCATTGTCATCGTTACTGGTGGCGGAATCC
>JAUNIK010000123.1:3869-7696 GCA_030523505.1 Prevotellaceae bacterium
CTATCTGGGATTTGGACCGGGGCAAGATGGATATGATGCCGCAGGAGTTTGTGAGACCAGACTGGCCAAGTCGCGACCTGAAAGCGGGAACCCCGTTTACCGAAGGATATGACGGTATTGACATATCCTCCCACCAAGGCAGAATCTATTGGGACTCATTGAGGATGAGCAATCCCAATCTGCTGTTCATTTATGTGAGAGCAGTAGGCAAGAAAGGTCCCGACAGCAACTATATGATGAATGTCTGCGATGCAAAACAGGCCGGTTTTGCCGTTGGCAGTTATCATTTCTTCAATATGGCTACACCAGTGGATGAGCAGTTCAGGATGTTCTCGCAGATGGTGAATCCCGAGGAGCAGGACATACTGCCTATGCTCGATGTAGAGCCACAGAGCCTTGCGCCTGATGATAACGAGCATTTCGTGGACAGCGTAAAAAAGATGCTCAGCCTGATGGAGAAAGCCTACAAGCGCAAGCCGGTGATATACAGCAACCAGCATTTCTACAACCAGTATCTTGCCCGTTATCTGGCAGGTTATCCATTGTGGATTGCTAATTACAGCAGTGAACCTGTCATCCACGGAGCACGCCCTATATTGTGGCAATGCTCAATGAAAGGCCATGTGCGTGGAATCTGGACAGATGTGGATATCGACCGCTTCGTGAATGGTGCCAGCATTAACGACATTCTCCTGTAAAGCCCCGAAATGTCAATAAAAGTGGTGCAAATAGTGGGAATTGTGAAAAAATGTTTTGCATATTAATTAATAAGTATTAATTTTGCACTTCGGTTTTGATACAAAGACAAATATAAAACATTAAAAAGATAAGAAAATATGAAAAAGTTTATTCTTGCAATTATGGCAATGGTGCTCACAGCACCAGCATTTGCCCAGATGTCAAGTGGTGGTTTCGCACTCAGTAACTCGACAGTTTACTATGGTGTTCGTATCGGTGCCTCTTTCTCTACACTTGATGTCAATCTTCTTGAAGTAACACCAGACCTCGGTACAAAGGCTGGCATGACTCTCGCTGGTGTCATCGGTCTCCGCGTTTCTGAGAGTGTTCCTGTATTCCTTGAGTCAGGTCTCTACTACAACGGTCGTGGTGCAAAGAACGATGAGTACAAGGTCAACCTCAACTACCTTGAAATTCCTATCCTCATCAAGTATGGTGTTAATATCAAGGATCAGATCACTGTCCTCCCATTCGTAGGTCCTTATTTCGGTTATGCTATCGGTGGTAAGGCATTCTTGCCAGGCCACGATGGTAGTCCTTTCTTCAAAGAGGGTGGTATCAAGCACGGCGATATGGGTTTCAAGTTCGGTGCTGGTGTTGAGTACAACATGCTCTATCTCGAGGCTGGCTATCAGGCTGGTGTTGCTAACATCGGTAAGAAGCCAAACGAGACACATACTGGTTCGTTCTTCATGAACTTCGGTATCAACTTCTAATCTCCGATTTCTACAAAGTTTTTGTAATATCGTAAAAAACTATATAGAGATGACTTTCCGGTCATCTCTTTTTTTATGCAATATTTGCATAGTTCGGGAATTTTACCGAAATTTGCATACTGAAATATAAAAAACAAGTTTCGCAAGCTCAACTTTTAGAAGTTAAAAGGAGTTAAGAGAAGTTACCGGTCGCCTTGCTCCCTGAGAAGTTAAGTGACAATAGCTTCTATTGCGGACGGAATTTGGTGAGGAATAGGCATTCGTCCCTTCGCTCGGCCCAAAGGGACGCTTTCATTAAGAAAGAACTTCCCTTAACTTCCCAAGCGACGGAGAAGCGATAACTTCTCATAACTTCCTAAAACTGAGCAAGTATGAAACTTGCGAAAGTTGAATATAAAACCAAAAAAATAATTATGAAAAAACTTTTCCTTGCAGCAGTATGTGCACTGTTTGCTTTTACAGCAAAAGCACAGCTCGTAAACGGTCATCGTGGTTCTGACGATTTCAAGATTGGAGTGGCTGGATATTCTTACCGCAGTTATTCCATCGACCAGACTTTGGAGTATCTGGAATCAATCGGAGTGAAGTATCTGTCGATAAAAGATTTCTGGTTGCCGCTGGATGCCAGCAAGGAAGAGATGGATGCCTTCAAGGCAAAATGCAAGTCGCATGGCGTTGACGGATATACCCTCGGTCCTATCTATATGAAGTCGGTAGCAGAGGTTGATCGTGCCTTTGCCTATGCAGATCGCTACGGAGTGAAGATGTTCATCGGTGTGCCCGACTACGAACTGCTCGACTATGTCATCGCAAAGGTCAAAGCGACAGGCATCCGTGTGGCAATACATACTCATGGACCTGACGGTGCTGCCTTCCCAGATATCCGCACTGTTGTGGAGAAGGTGAAAGACCCTTCGCTCGGCGTGGGCTGTTGCATGGACCTCGGTCATACCATCCGTATGGGATATAATGTGGCAAAGGATATTGTGAAATACAAGGACTGGATTTACGATATCCATATCAAGGACGAGACAGCACCAAACAAGGAAGGTCAAACATGGGAAATGGGTCGCGGCATCATCGACTTCAAGCCTATCGTGAAGGCTCTCCGTAAGATCCACTATAAGGGAGTGCTCTCTATGGAGTTTGAGAAGAATGGCGACAACCCACATCCAGGAGTGGCAGAGTCTATCGGTTACCTCAGAGGAGTGTTGGAGTAAAGACACCCCTTTCCCCCGCTTCGCTTCCCCTTACCCCGCTCGGGGCAAGGGGAGTAAAATGCCTCGAATGGCGGAAAGAAAAAAATTAATGGATAAATTTGTGGATAATTCTTCTGCCCTCCTAGCGTCGAGCGAAGCGGCGGAGCCGAGCGCGTGGAAATTCGTGTTCAAAAAATATTCATGATAATTCGCGTTTAATTCACGGACATTCGCGTTAAAAATAAAAATAGTTATCGTCATCGTTTAGAAATTGTCAAGTTTATCGTTATATGATGTAGCCATTGGCTATGGCGTGAAGGTTGTTGCCAGTGGTATTTCGGCAGATATCGAGCCGGGACAGTTGATGTGCCTCATAGGCAAGAACGGTAGCGGAAAGAGCACCCTCTTCAAGACCATCGCTTGTTTCCTGCCTGCTCTTGCTGGAAAGATTACCATCGATGGAAGAGACATCAGCGAGATGAAACGAAGTGAGATGGCGCAGATGGTGGGTGTGGTGCTTACCGAACGACCGGAGTCGCAGGAGATGAGCGTCTGGGAGATGGTGGCAATGGGGCGCTCGCCATATACCGGATTCTTCGGAAATATGAACGCCCACGACCGTGAGGTTGTTCAGGAAGCGATAGATCGTGTGGGGATAGCAACCCTCGCCGAGCGCAAGGTCAGTACCCTGAGCGATGGTGAACGCCAGAAGGTGATGATTGCCAAAGCTCTCGCCCAGCAGACACCGGTGATACTCCTTGATGAACCGACGGCATTCCTTGATTTCCCTAGTAAGGTTGAACTGATGCAGATGCTCCAGAACCTTGCACGCAGCGAGAAGAAAGTGATATTGCTGTCAACCCACGACCTGCCGATAGCATTCGATATGGCAGATATGGTGTGGATGTTCAATGAGGACGAACAGCCGACAAGATTGCAAGTGCTCACACCTCCAATAAGTCGTGAAACCGTGGCAGCCTTTGTAGGGCAAGCCGCCTCGAAATATATTCTTTGAAAGTTAAATGTATACAAGTTTCGCAAGCTCAACTTTAGAAGTTAAAGGGAGTTAGGGGAAGTTACCAGTCGCCTTGCTCCTTGAGAAGTTAAAGGACAACAGCTTCGAATGCGGATAGTATTAGGTCGTGAAGAGACATTCGTCCCTTAACTTCCCATA
>JAUNIK010000124.1 GCA_030523505.1 Prevotellaceae bacterium
ACTCCTAGGTTTCGGAACTTCCGAAACATAAATTATATATAAAAGCAGAGCCTCGGGAATCCCCGGGGCTCTGTGTTTGTTATTTCAGCATTTCCTCAACGGCACGTTTCAACTGTGCATCATTGCCTTCGAGGTAATCCTCTGGGGTGTTGTAAACCACGATATCAGGATAGAGGGTGTTGTTCTCGCCGAACACTCCGTCTTCGCCCAGGCATCCTACCTGCGGAATACCAAACACGAAGTCGCTGTCCATCAATCGTTCCCACCATACGGCTGTCATGGTACCGGCTACTGGTGCACCGATGAGTTTACCAATGCCCAAGGTCTTATATACGAATGGGAATCCGTGACCGTTGGAATAGTCGTTTTCGCAGATGAGCACACACGATGGCTTGTTCCACTTGTTCCATGGGTCACTTCCTATATATTGTCCGTGTGGCACAAACTTCTGGTATTCCTTGCCTGAGAGCAGTGTGCAGAGGTCGTCGTGCAACCAGCCACCACCGTTATGACGCTCATCAACAATGACAGCCTCGCGATTGCGGTTCTTGTCGGAAAGAAGGTCGGAGAACACCTGTCGGAAACTCTCTGAATCCATGGCCTTCACATGGACATAAGCCAGACGACCACCTGAGAGTGAATCAACGAGATGACGGTTGCGCTCTACCCATCGCTTATACAGCAGTTCGTTCTGCTGACCACGAGAGATTGCCTTGATGAGCACATCCTTCTCTTTCTCGCCCTTATTCTTTATTGTAACGCGTACACGCTTGCCTGCCTTTCCATCAAGCATGGCGGTATAGTCCTTACCGGCAAGAATCTCCTCACCATCGATCTTGGTGATGACAGTACCAGCCTTCACTCCAGTGTTGCGCACAGCAAAAGGACTGCCCTTGATGACTTCCTTCACCAACAGACCGTCGCCTTCGTACTTATTATCGAGGAAAACGCCCAGTGCGGCTGTCTGCAATGGAGCACCTGGAGCATAATAGCGGGCACCAGTGTGTGAGGCGTTCAACTCACCGAGCATCTCGGAGAGCATATCCTTGAAATCGTCTTTATTGTCGATATATGGCAGGAACTTCTCGTAGGTCTGCTTGTAACCTTCCCAGTCAACACCGTGGAGCTGAGGGTCATAGAACTTGTCCTTTACCTGTTGCCATACATGGTCGAAGAGATACTTGCGCTCAAGATATGGACGGTAGTTGAAGTTGGCCTCGAAGTCAACATTTTTGATACTCCTTGCACTTACATCATAGCGACGGATACTGCCACCACAGAGATAGAGGTTCTTCATGTCCTTATCCCATGTGAGACCGCCTCCACCGATACCTTTGTTTATCAGTTCGGTCTTGTTCTCCACAAGATCATGTTTCCAGAGGTCGTAGCCTCCCTCGAATGCCGACTGGTAGTAGAGGTTCTTACCTTCCTTGTCGAGGGCAAAGTCACCCAGATGCGAAGAATTAACGGTGAGACGGATTACACGGTCCTTGGCATTCTCGAGGTCAAACTGAAGTGGCTCCACTTCTTTTTCCTTCACCTCTTTGCCCTTTTCCTCGGCTTTCTCTGCCTTCTTGGCTTCTTTCTCTTCAGCCTTAGCTTCTTCCTTTTCTTCTTTCACCTCGTCTTTGGTCTTGAGTTCATCAACCTCCCTCTCCTCCTTTGAACGATTGAACTTTTCGTAGGCCTCAAGGTCGAAGAACATGATATAAGCATCGCCCTCAGAGCCCCAACTGCCATGACTGCGATAGCCATTCTTATCGCTCTCGAAAAGCATAGCCTTACCATCGAGCACCCACTTTCCATTGCCATTGCCATAGCCACTATCGGTGAGGTTATGAATCTCGCCTGAGCCGTCAGCCTTAACGAGAGCAATGTCAGAATTATTCCATCCGCCTGTACCTATATAATTAGAAAGGAACCAGCGTGAGTCAGGACTCCACTCAAACCAGATATCGCCATCGCTGTATGAATACTGATACTTCCCGTCCATACAGGTCACGGTCTTCTTTGAAGCGAGGTCGAGGACTTTCAACTCACCGCGGTTTTCAAGGAATGCCACCTTCTTGCCATCAGGCGAATAAGCAGGATACTGCGATGTCTTGTCGCTCTTTACGAGCTGTTCCTCGTTAATCTGGGTGCAGTATGTGAATGATTTCTCATCTTTGTTGGCTATTGTTGACTGATATATCTGCCACAAGCCATTACGCTCGGCAGCATAGACGATACTGCGTCCATCAGGCGAGAAGTCGATATTACGCTCCTGTTCCGGTGTGTCGGTGATGCGCTTCGTTGTACGATAGTCGAGCGAGGTGACATACACATCGCCATGCATCACAAACGCCACTTCCTTGTTCTTTGGTGATACAGATATCTCCGAAGCACCTCCCGAACGAATCTGGCGCACCAGTTCTGAAGCATTGACATCACTGACGATGCTCACATTAAGTCGCTGTGGTTCTGCACCTTCCTTCATTGTATATATCTCTCCGTCGTAGCCGAAGCAAAGGGTGTTATCATCGCTGACGGTAAGGAATCGCACTGGGTTTCCCTTATATGATGTGAGTCGGGTGGTGGTGCTTTCGCCTACCTTTTTCTTATATACATTGAATGTACCATCCTCTTCGCTCAGATAATAGAACGAATTACCATCGGATGCCCAGCGTGGGGTACGGTTTTCGCCGATGAAACCGTTCATTTTTGAATATTTGCCACCATCGCACAACCATATATCACGAGCAATCGGTGAGGTGTGATGCTTACGGAACGGATCCTCATAACCTTTATTATTATGGTAGAGAATCTGGCCTTTGGCGTTTATGTCGAGATCTTCCATGGTAGTCTCGGAGAAGAGCTTCGGACGACCGCCATCGGTGTTCACCTCATACACCTGATTGAATGAACCTGGGAAGAAGATGCTCTCGGCTGTAGGCATGATATTTGCCTGATAAAGCACAGTGTTGGCATCTTTGAATGTCATTGGAATCTCACCGGCAGAATCGGTTGTCAATCGTTTTGGTTGACCGCCCTGAGCATTGACAAGCCATATATCAAAACTACCCTCACGGCGTGATGCGAAAGCTATCTGCTTACTGTCGGGACTCCACACAGGATAAGCATCGTAGGCAGGGTTTGATGTAATCTGTCGAGCCTCACCTCCCTGTGCCGAAACGGTATAGATGTCACCATGATAAGAGAATGCCACTGACTGTCCGTCAGGCGAAATGGCACAGTAACGCAACCACAAAGGATGCTCCTGAGCAGAGGCACTCAAAACGAGAAATAATGCAAAAAATAATAAGTTCAGTTTCTTCATAATGAGAATAAATATTGTTTTGGTTACAAAAGTAGCAAAATTAATTGAAAAATGAGTTCTATTATACCTATTTATATAGATTTTTTATTATCTTTGCAAGTGCTATGCTATTCTATAGCATTGTTTAACAGAACTTGAATTTTAAACTATAATAAAAATGGCAAAGAAAGCAGTTTTGATGATTCTCGATGGTTGGGGAATCGGTCAGCACGGAGTTGGTGATATCATCTACAACACTCCTACTCCTTATCTTGATTATTTGACAGCAATTTCTGCTCATTCACAGCTCGACGCTTCTGGCGAAGATGTTGGTCTGCCTGATGGACAGATGGGTAACTCAGAGGTAGGTCACCTCAATATCGGTGCTGGTCGTATCGTGTACCAGGACCTCGTAAAGATCAACCGCGCTTGCAAGGACGGTTCTATCATGAACAATCCTGAGGTTGTTTCGGCTTACTCATACGCTAAGGAGCACGGCAAGAAGCTCCACCTCATGGGTCTTACATCAAACGGTGGTGTACACTCTTCACTCGACCACCTGAAGAAGCTCATCGAGATTGGCAAGGAGTATGGTCTTTCACAGCAGACATTCGTTCACTGTTTCATGGACGGCCGTGACACCGACCCTAAGTCAGGTGCAGGTTTCATCCAGGAGATTACTGATGTTTGTGCTGCCAACGATGCTAACATCGCTACTATCGTAGGTCGTTTCTACGCAATGGACCGCGACAAGCGTTGGGAGCGTGTTAAGGAGGCTTACGACCTCATCGTTGAGGGTAAGGGTACTGCTGCAACTGACATGGTTCAGGCTGTTAAGGATTCTTACGCAGCAGAGGTTACTGACGAGTTCATCAAGCCTATCGTAAACTCTGCAGTAAACGGCAAGATCGAGGATGGCGATGTTGTTATCTTCTTCAACTACCGCAACGACCGCGCTAAGGAGTTGACACAGGTGCTCTCACAGACAGACATGGAGGAGCAGGGCATGAAGACTATCCCTAACATCCAGTACTACTGTATGACTCCTTACGATGCTTCATTCACTGGCGTTCACATCCTCTTCCCCAAAGAGAACGTAGAGAACACTCTCGGCGAGTATCTCTCAAAGAACGGCAAGAAGCAGCTCCACACAGCTGAGACTGAGAAGTATGCTCACGTTACATTCTTCTTCAATGGTGGTCGCGAGACTCCATACGAGAACGAGGATCGTATCCTTGTGGCTTCTCCAAAGGTTGCTACATACGACCTGAAGCCAGAGATGTCGGCTTACGAGGTTAAGGAGAAGCTCTGCGCTGCATTGAAGACTGAGCAGTATGACTTCGTCGTTGTTAACTTCGCTAACGGTGATATGGTTGGTCACACTGGTGTGAAGAACGCTATCGCAAAGGCTGTTCACGCTGTTGACAACTGTGTTCGTGACGTGATCGAGACAGCAAAGGCTGCTGACTACGAGGCTATCATCATTGCTGACCATGGTAACGCTGACAACGCTGTAAACGCTGACGGTTCACCAAACACAGCCCATTCACTCAACCCAGTTCCATTCATCTACGTTACTGACAATAACTCAGCAACAGTGAAGAACGGTCGTTTGGCTGACGTTGCTCCTTCTATCCTCCACATCATGGGATTGGAGCAGCCTGCTGACATGACTGGTGAGAACCTCATCGTTGATTAATGACCTCCCCCACCCCCTCCGAAGGAGGGGGATAATAAACTTGCCATTATGCATGTAAACATAGAAGAAAGCTGGGGCAAGATACTACAGAGTGAGTTTGAGAAAGACTACTTCCTCAAGCTCACTCAGTTTGTCAAAGCAGAATACTCGTCTGCCGTTTGCTACCCTCCAGCAAAAGAGATTTTCAACGCTTTCAACCTCTGCCCTATCGACAATGTACGCGTTGTGATACTTGGTCAGGATCCATACCACGGCCCCGGTCAGGCTGAGGGATTATGCTTTTCAGTGAAAGACGGCATCGACCTGCCACCATCGCTCATCAATATCCTCAAAGAGGTGAAAGAGGACATTGGCACCGTGCCGGAACTTTCGACCGTAGGTATGCAACAACGCGGCAAGAGAATGTACAACGGTAGTCTGCGTCGCTGGGCTGAACAAGGGGTATTCCTGCTGAACGCCACCCTGACAGTGAGAGAACACATGGCTGGTTCGCATCAGAAGCAGGGATGGGAGACTTTCACCGACGCTGTGATAAAGGCTATCAGCGACAACAAGGAACATGTGGTGTTCATACTCTGGGGTGGTTATGCCCGTTCAAAGAAGTCGCTTATTGACACAAGCAAGCACCTGATACTGGAGAGTGTGCATCCTTCACCATTATCGGCAAACAGAGGTGGATGGTTCGGAAACCACCATTTCTCGCGTTGCAACAGTTATCTCAAAGAGCACAACCTACCACCAATAAACTGGTAAAGCATCGCTCTGGTATCTCCACAATATAGGGATTATTTCACTCGAGGTAGGGTTTATAGGACCTGCCTCAAATCAAAACGCACGTAAATATATGATTATAGAAGTTGGCAATGTGTTAGTTTCCATGGATGTCTTCACAGAGAAATTCTGCTGTGACCTCAATGCTTGCAAAGGCGAATGCTGTATCGAAGGTGACGCCGGTGCTCCGGTGCTCTTTGACGAGATTGCCGACATTGAGGAATCGACAGAGATTGTGTGGAATCAGCTTTCTGCTGCTGCACAGGCTGTGATTGATAAGCAAGGAGTGGTTTACAACGACCGTGACGGCGACCTGGTGACAAGCATCGTTAACGGCAAGGACTGTGTGTTTACCTGCTACAAAGACCTTAATATCGGTGATGAGACCGTGAAGAACTGCTGTCTCTGTGCCCTTGAATCGGCATTCCGTGAAGGGAAATCTACATTCTGCAAGCCAATAAGTTGCAGCCTCTACCCTATTCGCGAGAAGAAACTGAGCAACGGATTAATCGGCCTCAACTATCACAAGTGGGCCATCTGCAAAGACGCGGTGAAAAAAGGTCAGGAACTGAATTTGCCTGTTTACAAATTCCTGAAGGAACCTCTCACACGCCGCTTTGGCGAAGAGTGGTACAAAGAATTGGAGACTGTCGGCGAAGAACTGAAGGAGCAAGGACTGATTTAGTGTATTTACGGATTTACAGATTTACGGATTTGTAAATCCACATTACCTATTACACTTTACGCTTGCGGTAGGCAGAAGGCGAGATACCGACATGCTCCTTGAAATACTTTCCAAAGAAACTCTGGTTCGGGAAGTTAAGGTATTCCGTCATCTCCTTGATGTTCATGCTTGAATTCTTCAAGAGAACACGCATCTCAAGTGTCACATACTGATCAATCCAGTCGTTAGGAGTGCGGCGACTGGCTGCTCTCACTATCTCCGAGAGATACTTTGCACTGATGCCCAACTGTTCAGCATACCAAGAAACTCTTCTCTCGCGCTTATAATTCTTTTCCACAAGTTTTATAAACTCTGTGAACACGACCTCTGCCCTGGTCAAAACCTTCGACTGCACATTGGACTTTACCTCCCAGATCTTTCCACCCATCTCAAACAGCCACGCTTTGAGCAACGAACAGCAGATCTGGCGGATAAACGGATTCTTCTCTTCGTTTACGCGCAAGCATACCATCTTATGATAGTTCTGGAAAAGCGTCATCTCCCACTCAGACAGTTCTACAACAGGCTGAGTACGGGCAAACAGGAACAGCGACACAAGATCGTGGATATCCTTAAAATCTCACGATAGAACACACTTGACACCATCAGACCTATTCCCTTGCAGTTGTCACTGAGATGATAGTCGGTAATTACCTGACCTTCTGTGATGATAATCAACTGGTTTTCCTTTACAACACGCTGTTTTGTATCTACAGTATACGACGCCTCACCCGATGTGCACAGAGCAAGGAAAAGACAGTCCATACGCATTGGTTCCACCGGAAGTGGGATCTCCTCTATCTTAGAGAAAAGCGCCATGTCTTCTCCAAGATAATCACCTTTGCAACCTAATTCGCGTGCCTGACTGACTGTTATTCCATCAATAGAAGTGTTCTTAACCATAGATTCCTGTATTTATCGGCAAATTTACGACTTTTTGGGAAAAAGAGAAAAGGTTTTAGAAAATATAGGTCATTAAAAACGTAAAAAATAACACTCTTTAGCCATTTTAAGCCAAAGAGTGTTATAATAGTTTATACTGACAACGCTTATTTATGCGTCAATATTAGCGTATGTAGCATTCTGCTCAATGAAGATACGACGTGGCTCTACATCATCGCCCATGAGCATTGAGAAGATCTCATCAGCATCAGCAGCATTCTCGATTGTCACTTGCTTGAGGAGACGACTCTCTGGGTTCA